>WIAN01000001.1 GCA_015519985.1 Candidatus Woesearchaeota archaeon
AACAATAATGTATCTTACAATTTAACAGAATTCGGAACAAACTATATAAATTTAGGAGATCCATTTATAGTAAATATCCCATTAAAAGATTTGAAGAGAGGAGATAATACTTTAGAAATATTAACAGCAGATACACCACAAAATTTTACAGGATGCAGCAATAATGATTCTTTTATATACACAGTAGCAATAAATGTAAGCACAACATTCTCACCAATATTAGAAAAAGCAGATGGATGTAATTGGACAGTATTACAAGAAAACAATGAAAATTTTATAGTAAAAATACCTCAAAATTATAATGGAACAAAACAATGCTATTATGAAAATGCAACTTACGATAATAACGATGTTTATGATGTTGCAGCATACAATTTATTCTCACAATTAGATGTAGATAATAATGGAAAAATAGATGTCTATTTAACAGAAGGAGATTTAAATGTAGAAGCGTTAGTAGTAAGTGATGTTCCAAGCTTATGGGGCCCAGCATTATTCGAAGTAAGAGTAAGCTCATAAAAAATAAGTTTATAATAAGAATCTATTGACAATGAATAAAAATGAAAAACAAAACAAAAAGTAAAAATATAAAAAATTGGAAAATGAATACTTGGAATAAAAAAGGATTTGTATTTACAATAATAACAATATTTTTAACAAGCATAATAGTAGTATTTTTCATATTACATTACAATTCAATACAAACAAAAAATACAGATGTAAAAGAAGTAGAAAAATTAAACTCAGCAATAGAAGATTTTGAAAAAGATTTAAACAGAGGATTATACATAACAAGCTTTAGAAGCGTAATGGGAGAAATAGAAAAAATAACAAAAACAGGAAAGTTCTTAAACAATACACAAAAAGCATTCGAAGAAGCAATGTTGAATTCAACAGTAGAAAATGAGTCATTAAAAATATTAGAAAACTCTACATTTAAAGATTGGATAGAAAAAACAAAAACACAATTATACAAAAAAGGAATAATATTCTCTTACAAAATAAAAAATTTAACAATAACACAAGACAACTATACTCATATAAAAATATATTTAGAATTACAATACAACATGAGCGATTATAAAAACAAAAAAAAGTTTGTAAGAACAACAAAAAAAACAACCTACTTACCATTACAAGGATTAGAAGATCCAGTGTATTTTGTAAAAAGCAATGGAAAAATAGCAAACATAATAAACTTTACAAACAACACAAACATATTTTATCTAATAAACGTGTCCTTCAATAATAGTTTATACATTCATAACAATAAAAGTCCAAACTTTTTAATGAGATTAGAAGGAAACTTTAACAATTCAACAACAGGAATAGAAAGCATAGCAAATGGACAAAGATTTTACAATATAGGAGTATTAAACTATACAGGAAGAAGCAGTGTAGATGCAATGTACTTTTCAAACATAAGCCATACAGCACTATGTGTAAATAACACTCCAAACTGGTTTAGAATAGACAATGAAAGAAAAAATGATTATAACAATATAACAATAATAAGTTGTTAAACTAAACATTACTTAAATTTCTTCTTTTAATTTTTTAACAGTCAAACAAGCACTACAAACACTTTTTTTAGAAGGCATACCACAAATTTTACATTTATTAGGAGAAGATTCAGAAAAAACAAAAGAACCTTTAACATTCAAAAAATTCTCAACAGAATTCTTTCTCAAACCAGGAATATTTTTCTCCAAATCCAAAAAAAACTCTCTGACTTTATGTCTAAAACCAAGAGAAGCATTAGGACATTCAGTATAATGAATATTAAAACCTTTCAACAAAGAATAAATTAAAACTTGCTTTTCAGTCAAAAAATATAAAGGTTTAACCCTTTGAACAAAACCATCAAAAGTTTTAGTACCAGTAGAAGGACCAAGCCTAGAAAGAATCTCAACATTACTCTTAAACAAATTCATCATAATATTTTGAAATTCATCATCTAAATTATGACCAGTAACAATCTTATCAAAACCAAAAGAATATTTATTCAACAAATACCTTCTTAAAATACCACAAGTTTTACAAGGAGAATTAACAACATTACTTTCAACTTTATCTTGAAGTTTAAAACCAAAATTGTTTTCAAAAGAAAAAACCTTCAATTCAATATCATACTTTTCACAAAAAGATTTTAAATCTTTCAAAGTAGTATCTCTATAACCAGGAATACCTTCATCAATACTAATAGCAACAATATCATAACCAAATTTTTTTAACAAATAAAGAATAGTAGTAGAATCTTTACCTCCAGAAGCAGCAACAGCAACCTTCTCATCTTTATTTAACAAATTATAATTATCAATAGTATTCTTAACAGTACTTTCAAACCATTCAATATAATGATCTTTACACAATTTAGGATTGCTACTTACAACTTTACTTTCACATAATTCACACTTCATAAAAAAAAGGATTTTTTTATTATTTAAAACATTTATCAAAAAACAATTTTAAAAAACAACTTCAACTTTCAAAGCTTTCCTTTTAGAAGCAGAAATAACCCTTAAAGAAACATTATCAATATTTAAAACATCATTAACCTTAGGAATCTTATCTAATTTGTAAGTTAAAAAACCATTAAGAGTAGTGTATTCTTCACTTTCAGGCAAATTCAAATTTAACTTTTCATTCAACTCGTCAATATTAACATCAGCAGAAACATGATATTTATTATTAGAAAGTTTTTCAAAAAAACTTTCTTCTCTATCAAACTCGTCTTTAATATCACCAATCATCTCTTCAATAATATCTTCTAAAGTTATAATACCAGTAAAATCTCCAAATTCATTAACAACAATAGCCATATGAGTTTTTGATTTTTTTAACTTTTCTTGCAAAGTAAATAATTTCATAGTTTCAGGAGCATAAATAACAGCTCTTAAAATTTTACTAACCTTAAAATTTTTAGTATCATTATAAAACTTTAACAAATCTTTAATATGCAACAAACCTATAACTTCATTATTATGCAATACAGGAAATCTAGTAAAACCTGTTTTTTTAAACAAATCAATTATCTTATCAAAAGAATAATTTAACTCTACATAAGAAACTTTATTCTTAGGCACCATAACATCAAAAACTTCAATATCATCCATTTCAAAAACATTTCTAATAACATTTTTTTCATAATCATTTATTGAACCTTCATTAAAACCAATATCGGCCATCGCTTTAATCTCACTTTCAGAAACAATTTTACTATTATTCTTTTTAACAAAAAAAGAAGCAATCTTATTAAAAAACCAAACAATAGGATAAAAAATTTTAGTAAAAAAAACAATAATAGGAGCAACAAACAAAGAAATTTTTAAAGCATTACTTTCACCATACATTTTAGGAACAATTTCAGAAAACAAAATTATTAAAAAAGTAAAAATTCCAGAAATCAAACCTAAAAAAACATCTCCGAATAATTTACTAGCAAACAAACCAACATAAATACTTCCAATAATATTAACAACATTATTCAAAACAACAATAGTAGTAATATACTTTCTAATATTATCTTTGATATCCAACAATACTTTCGCTCTATTCTTTTCCTTTTTATTTTTAGAAGATTCAAATATACTTTTAACCTTACTATAAGAAACAGAAAGTATAGCCGCTTCACTACCAGAAATAAAAGCTGACAAAAAAATTATAGTAATTGAAAACAATAAAAAATTAATAATATCCATAGTACCTAAAGCACCTACAATAAAAGAACATTACATTCTTTAAAAACTTTTCTACAAAAAATCAATTATCACTACTTTCATTTTTATTTTTTTCACTCTCACCACTTTCACTAGTATTTTTAACATATGCTTTTAACCTATTATATTCATCAACAGGAACAACAGTATAAGGTCTTGTCAAACCTTTTCTTGCTTTATCGCTTCCATTTAAAACATAATTTCCAACCACTTTTAGTCCTTTTCCAATCTCTTCAACTCCTTTACCCACAAGGTTTGCTGCAACTCCAGCAAGATATCCTGGAGATACAAGAATAGAAGCAACAGCATCATTAGCAATTTCTCTAAAACTTCTTCTCTTTTCATTTCCTTTTCCGTTTGCCTCCTCTACTTTTTTATCACTAGTTTTATAACTATCTTTATGTTCATGATAAATATACTTTACCAATTCAACTTTTCTACTAGTATTGTTTAAAGTATATATCACAGAAGATTCTTTTCCACTTTTGAAAGTAAAAGTTTTTCTTTCTCTATCATAACTTAAAGAAATTTTTAACTTTTCTCTTAAAGATTCATCTTTAACATGTTTCTTTATATAGTCATTAATTCTTCTAGAATATTCTAAAACTGTTGTTCTATCAATTCTATCAGCATTAAAAGCAATATATTCAGCTAACAAAGAAACTAAACTTTTAGCCTTAGAAACTTTTTGTTCATCTTTATTTTTTCCTTCAAAATTATCCAAAGAAGAATATAAAACTCTATTATACTGTTTTTCAAAACTGATTCCTTCTTTATAAGAAAGTTTTTTAGAAACAGTTTTATTTCTATAACCATGATTGAGAGGATCTAATCTGCTCTCAATATTAAAGAAACCTTCCTTCCAAACTCCTAAAACAGAATCTTCCAAACTTTCAAAAAAACTTCTTTGTCTAGAATTCTTTTTACCTTTATCAGCTTCTAAATATTCTGTTGTTGCTGCAAAAGTTCTGTTCAAAAAACCATCATAAAGTTTTTCATCAACTTTTATATTTGTTATCTTTCCATTTTCTCTCTCTATAAGTTTAAAAGAATGATCATTATCATAATAAGAAACTAA
>WIAN01000052.1 GCA_015519985.1 Candidatus Woesearchaeota archaeon
ACTTTTAGTATATAATAATATTAGTACTTTACAATTTCAAAATTATACTAGACTTTTTTATATTGTTTTTTTATTAATATTGTTATTGTTTTTTTTGAGAAAAACTTTTTTTAAATTTAATGATTTAGAACAAAAAAGGTTGTATCATAAAAAATATTTTAAAAAAAGAATTGTAATGTTTTTTTTATATTCTGTTCTGTTTTTTTTAATACTTTTGTCTTTTTCAAATCCTTATATTAATTATGTTGAAAAAAAAGTTTCACAGCCAAAAACTGTTTTGTTTGTTGATAATTCTTTAAGCATGAATAATTATAATCTTTCTTTTATTGATAATTTTAAATCTTTTTTGAAAGAAAACAATGTTTCTTATGATATTGTTTATTTTAAAAATTCTTATTCTGAAATTATTCCTTATATTAAAGAAAACACTCCTATAACAATTATTTCTGACGATAATGTTAAAGACGCTTTAAAATTAAAATCTTATGTTAGTGCTTCTAATAGTAGTGTTTTATTTTTAAATTTAAACCCTAAAAGTGTTGATTGTAATGTTAAAATTTTATCTCAAAATTATGCTTATAAAAACAACATTTTAGATGTTAATGTTGTTGTTAATGGTAATTCTTTATGTAATAATAAAAATTATACTTTAAAAATTTTTTATAATAACAAGACAATTTTAGAAAAAAATTTTAAAGGAAAAGTTAATTATTCCTTTAAAATAAAAGCTAAAAATGTCGGAGAAAACTTTTTGTATGCAAAAATAATATTAGATGATTATTATAAAAACAATAATGAGTTTAAAAAATATTTTTATGTTTATAATCCTCCTAAAATTTTATTGTTTTCTTCTCATAGTAATTCTCCTTTAAAAAAATATTTGTCTTCAACTTATAATTTAAAAGAAATAAATTCTTTAAATAACATAGATTCTTTTAAAGAAAAAACTTTAATTATTGATGACATTCCTTACAAAAATTTGAAAGATTATGTTTTAAAACTTTCTGATTATGTTGTTAATGGAAATTCAATAATCTTTTTCGGAGGAAAAAATTCTTTCGACTATGATTTTTATGAAAATTCTCTTTTAGAAAAATTTTTACCTGTAAAAATTGGTAGTAGTAATAAAAAAAGTTCTGACCAATTAAATGTTGTTTTTTTAATTGACATTTCAGGAAGTACAGGACAATCTTTTTCTAACAATACTAAAAACACTATTCAAGATGTTGAAAAAAAATTGGTTGTTTCTGCTTATGATTCTTTAAAAGAAAAAGATAGAGTTGCTGTTATTGCTTTTAATAATGAACCTTATATTGTTGCTCCTATGAATGTTAAATCTCAACAGTTAGAAGTTAAAGATAGAATTTTAAAATTAAAATTTTTTGGAGGTACTAGTATTAAACCTGCTTTGTATGAAGCTGTTAAACAACTTTCTCGTGTTGAAGGTAAAAAGTATATTGTTTTGTTTTCTGACGGTTATTCTTATACTGAAAACGAAGATTTAAATTTTGTTTTAGGATTGAAAAAAGCAGGTATTAAACTTTACACTGTTTCTGTTGGAGAAAATAGTAATGTTAATTTTTTAAGACAACTTTCTAAAGTTACTAATGCTAAATATTTTAAACCTGAAGAGAAAAGTAAGTTTAATATTTTGTTTGAAAATAGTAAAAGTAAAAATGGTAATGTTTCTAATGCTTCGTTTTTAACTGTTTGGGATGATGATCATTTTATTACTAAAAATTTGTATTTAAATTCTTATGTTGAAGGTTTTAATCAAGTATTTCCTAAAGATAATGGTAGGGTTTTAATTGTTACTACAAAAAATAATCCTATTTTAACAACTTCTTATTTTGGTTTAGGTAAAATTTTGGTTTTTTCTTCTGATAATGGTTTGTATTGGAGTAAAAATGTTTTTGAAAAAAATTCTGATTTGTTTTCAAGAATGGTTAATTATGCTTTAGGTTCTTTGAAAGAAAATAATAGTATTGTTTTACAATCTGACTTTTCAGGAGAAAACAGCATTTACTTTTACAGTAGCGATGTTAATGATATTAATAAGATTCCTTTATATAGCTTTAATAATAACAATTTAAAATTATATTCTTATGTTAATCCTATACAATTAGACGATAATTATTTTGTTGTAAAAACAGTTTTAAATGAAGGAAAATATTCTTTTTTAAACAAAACTTTTTATATAAATTATAATAAAGAATACGATTACTTTAATGGTTTAAAAC
>WIAN01000053.1 GCA_015519985.1 Candidatus Woesearchaeota archaeon
GAACACGGCTATGTAAAAACAAACAGAATGTTAGAAACAAACAAGCCAGGAATATGGGCTGCTGGAGATGTACAAGACAAAATATGGAGGCAAGCAATAACAGCAGCAGGAACAGGAGCAGCAGCAGCAATAAACGCAGAAAGATACTTGTCAGAAAAAGAATCAGAAAACAATTAAAACTCTTTTATTCACAATTAACTTTTATAAAAGTTTTATTTTCTAACTTTTTATAACATTCATAACTACAATTGTATGGTATTCCATAACAATACTTTACAAAAGTTTCACTTCTACTAGCAAGTTTTATTTTTTCAAAACCAAAACAAGAACATTGTTTATTAACAAAACTATCCTTAGAAATAGCAGTAAAACTATCATCTTGTCTGACAGAAACTTTAGGATAAAAAAACAAAACTAAAAACAAAATAATAAAAATAGTTATTAAAAAAATTATTTTTTTCATAATAAAATATATGTTTTTTTAAAATATAAAGTTTTTTATTTTTTCTTAACTTTCATAATAGAAGCATTATCTAAATCTCCATAAGCACTTGCATAAACACCATAAAAAAAGTCGTTTATAAAATATTTTTTCTTACCACCTCTAAAATCCCACATAGGATCATTAACATAAACATATTTTTCATCAAAACCAGTAATAATGTTAAAATGAAAATTAAAAATTGCTTTGTCATACAATAAAAAGTTAGAAGTTAATAAAACTCCTAAAGGTCTTCTTTCTAAAATTTCATTTTTAACATCTTCAAAAGAAGGAATTTTAACAACGATTTTTCCTCCTGCTTTTAAAAAATCTAAAAAAAATTTTAAAGGCTTACCAAACTTGTTGTCTTTATTCTTTTCATAAATAAATCTAAAATATTCTAAAATTTCTTTATCAGATTTACCTTCAAACTTTTTAGTAAACAATAAAGGATTTAAAGTAACAATTTCAACTTCAAAACCATTATTTAAAAGATACAAACCTAACTGAGGCATATAAGTACCAAAATCAAAAGTTTCAATTTCTTTCTTTAAATCTTCAATTGACTTTTCAACGCCATAATATTTTAAAATCATAGACAAACCTGCTAAACCACAATCAACAGAATCTTCTTTTTGCCTAACAACAGGAACATCCAAAATCATAAAAAAAAATATAGAAAAAAAGATTATATAAAGTTTTTTATTTTAAAATCTTTACTTCTCCTATGTAGGTTTTAAGGTTTTTTATAAATGTTTTTTCATCAGAAAATTTTTTTAAAAAGTAAGAGTTAAAAACCCAGTAAGAATCTTCTTTATTATTAACAAATAAAATTTTAATATTACTGTTAAAAAAATAGTTTATTTTTTCTTTTAAAAAATCAATATTTTTTTTATTATTCAAAACTATTAAAACAATATTTTTATCTAAATTTAAAGAATCTTTATTGTTATAAAAGTCTTCTAAATAGTCAAAAACATAATAATAGTATGTTTTAACTTCATTTTTTCCTTTCAATTTTGTTTTAACAACAAAATAGTTGTCTTTATTTTCAAAAATCCAAGATTCTAAAAATGCTTTTCTTTTCAAATATTCTTCAGTCCAAAAAAACAAGTTCATAAAAAAAAACAGAAAAAAACATTATTTAAAAAACTTTTCATAAAATATCATCAAAAAAAGCGTCAAAAAAAACCTTAGAACTAGGAAGATAATGAAAATCAACTCTTAGAGAATGAGCTTCAGATTCTAACCTGTAATCTCCAAGCCATAATTTTCTATCAGAATCATAAGAATAGTTTCTTTTTATTCTTAATCTTTCTTTTTTTGGAATTTTCTCTTCAAGTTCATTTTCTTTTAAACCTTTTATTGAAGGAACATATTGATTTAAAAGTTCTTCAACAGAAGCAATAGTAGGAAATTTTTTATTAACATAAACGGTTCCAACTAAAAAAGTTCCTCCAGAAAATTCATCAAGTTCATCCAAAAAAAATTCAACAGAAAGAACATTAGGATGTCTTTCTAAATTATAAAATTCAGCTGCAGCCAATACTGCTCTTTCAGGCAAATTCATACCTTCAGAAGCAACACGCAATACTTGATCAAGAGACACCATACTACTTGAAAATAGTTATTTAAATATAAATGTTTTGTTTTGGCTTTACAAAGATTTTTATATTAAACTGTTTTTCTAAACATTATGGTTGTTGCTCAAATTATTCATGGAGGTTTTTCTCAAATTATTGCAAGGGAAAAAAATGATAGTAATGTTGAGATTGGAGAATTGTTAATTTCTGAAAGTAGTAAGGGAAAGTTTTTATTGCAAGTTGTTGATATTGTTTATTCAAGTCAATTGTCAAGGCAAAATTTAGAGTTAATTTCAGGTATTAGGTTAGAAGATGATGAGAATATTGACTTTTTAGATCCTAGTGTTAGGAATTATAACCTTTTAATTTTGAAAAATTTGTTGTATATTAAAGATGATAAAGCTTACACTTCTAAATTTTTACCTTCTTTTTTTTCTGATTTGAGAAGGATTAAAGAAGAAGATTTGAAGTTTTTAAAAGGTTCTGGAGATTTATATTTGGGGAATGTAAGGAGTGGAAGTAAAATTTTAGATTCTGATTTTGCTTTGCCTTCAAAAAAGATTTTAAGCCATCATGTTTTAGTTGCTGCTCAAACTGGTAAAGGAAAAAGTAATTTGACTAAAACTTTAATAGAGAGAGCTTTGAATAACAAAAATTTTTCTATGCTAGTTTTAGATCCTCATGACGAATATTTTGGAAGAAGTAGTTTTGGTTTGAAAGATTCTAAATATAATAAAAATTTAAAATATTATTCTACAACTAATATTACAAGTAGTTTGTTTTCTAAACTTTATTTTTCTATTAAAGATTTAAAACCTGAACATTTTCAAGGAGTTTTAAATTTTACAGAAGCTCAAAGTGAAGCAGTAAGTTTTTTTTATAAAAAGTTTAAAGAAGATTGGATAAAAGAATTATTATTGTTTGATGTTGAAAGTAAAAGTGAAACTAACAAAATTTTTAAACCTGAAACTTTGAATGTTTTAAAAAGAAAAATTTCAGGAGTTTTAAACATTAATTATGATGTTAAAAACAACATTTTAGAATATAAAAATGTTTTTACAGAAGAAAAAAGTGTTTTAAAAAACATTTTGGAAGAATTGGAAAGTTCAAAAATTGTAATTATTGATACTAGTAGTTTTTCAGGAAGTTTAGAAATATTAATAGGAAGTATAATTGCAAACAAATTATTTGACAAATACAAATATTATAAAAGTCAAGGCATATTAGAAGAAAAACCTGTTGTAAGTATTGTTTTAGAAGAAGCTCCTAGAGTTTTAGGAAAAAACGCATTACAATCTAATACTAATGTTTTTGAAAAAATAGCAAGAGAAGGAAGAAAGTTCAATGTAGGTTTGTTTGCTATTACTCAAGTTCCTAGTTTGATACAAAAAGAAATATTGTCTAATATGAATACTAAAATAATTTTAGGTTTAGAAATGTCTGTTGAAAGAAATGCTATTATTGAAAGTGCAAGTCAAGACATTAGCGATTTGAACAAAACAATAGCTTCTTTGGAAAAAGGAGAAGCAATAATAACTTCTTCATTTAGCAAGTTTGCTGTTCCTATAAAAACTCCTTTGTTTGAAAGTGTAATAAAAAAACATTTAGAAGAAAAAGAAGAAAAAAATAAAATTTTAGAGAATAAAAATTTTGAATTTTAGGTGTCTTTATGGTTTTTTTTGCACATTTAGCTGATGTACATCTTGGAGGTTGGAGAGAAGAAAAACTAAAAATTTTAGGTTTGAAAGCTTTCAGTAAAGCAATAAA
>WIAN01000054.1 GCA_015519985.1 Candidatus Woesearchaeota archaeon
CTTCTAATATTGCTAATGCTTTTAGAAGTAAAGGTTATAATGTTAATGCAGTTTCTATAGAAGATCCTGTGAATACTATTGTAATACAAGAACCTTCAAGAATGATTACAGTAACTTTTAATCCTAATGATGATATTTTAGAATTATCTGTTGTTAAATTACAATAGTTTTTATTTTATAGTGGTTATAAAAACAAAATTTTTTTAAAACAATTCTTTTTACCTTTTTTTATGGTTAAAGTTATTATTCCTAAACAAGACGTTAAAGAAAATTTTGTCAATAACATTTTTGATTTGTATAGACAAATTGAAAAAGGAGATTTTTCTATAGCTAATTCTGCTGTTTTGTTTAATTTAATGCTTTCAGATCGTAATTCTGTTGGCGGAAAATATTTAGAAAAAATGTTATCTTATGGTAATCCTATTACTTCTTATTCTTTTATTGCAAATTTTTTAGAAAAATCTCAAGTTTATGATTCTAAAGGAAAACCTTTAAATGGAAGTTATGTTATTCACAATCCTAAGTTAAAAGATGGAAATATTTTTGTTTCTGATAGTTTAGAAGGTATTGTTATTCCTGTTGAAAATTTTAAAGAATATAAAGGAAGTTTTGAAGATATTCCTGAAAGTTTGTTTTTAGCTTTAACAGGATTTAATAAAAATTCTGATAAAGGAGAAAAATTGTTAGAATTATTGAGAGATGTTTATTTTAATCTTGAAAGTAGAACTTTTAATCCTTTAAATCCTGAAGTGTTGCCTGTTACCCTTACAATTGAAGGTAAAGGTATAGCAAAAATTACTAATTATTATGGTAGTGAAACTATGTTTAATGTTAGATATTTAAAAGTAGAATATTAAAGTTTATAAATAAAAATGCTTTTTTTATTTTTACTCTTATATTTTTTTGTATAAAGCGCTATGACCGAGTGAACACCAACTGATTAAAAGATGATGAGCGGAAGTAACTTGGGAGCGCGTACAAAAAACTTTTTTTAGAAAAGTTTTTATACTGCTTTCTTTTTTTATTTTTTTTATGGTAGATGTTAATGTTAAAGAAAGATTATTGGAGAATGTTTCTGAAGTTTTAACTAAAGAAGAATTTGAAACTTTGTTAGAAAAAAATCCTGAAGAGGTTACTGTTTATTGTGGTTATGAAACTTCTGGTAATGTTCATCTTGGTCATTTAGTTACAATAATGAAGTTGAAACAATTTCAAGATTTTGGTTTTAAAGTTAAAGTTTTGTTTGCTGACTATCATACTTTTTTGAATAGAAAAGGAGATTGGGATTTTATTCATAAGCAAGTTGAAGAGTGGAAGAAAATTTTTATAAAGCTTGGTTTGGATAAAGCGGAGTTTGTTTTAGGCAGTAGTTTTCAAAAATCTCCTGAATATTTTGATGATATTTTAAAATTAGGATTACATGTTGGTATTAATAGAGGTTTGAAAAGTATGGAGTTAGTTGCTAGAGATTTTGAACATGCAAAGATCAGTCAGATTATTTATCCTTTAATGCAAGTTGCTGATATTAAATTTTTAGATGTTGATATTGCTGTTGGTGGTATGGAGCAGAGAAAAATCCATGCTTTAGGTAAAGATTATTTTGATGTTATTTCTAAAAAGAATTTTGTTGCTTTGCATACTCCTTTAATTTCTAGTTTGTTAGGTAAAGGTAAAATGTCTAGCAGTATTCCTGATAGTAATATTAGTGTTGTTGATAGTGAAGAAGATATTAAGAGGAAGATAAAAAAAGCTCATTGTCCTGTTGAGAAAGATAACAATCCTATTTTGGATATTGTTAGACTTATTATTTTTCCTTATTTGAATGAAAGTTTTTTGATTGAAAGACCTGAAAAGTTTGGTGGTAATGTTTCTTATGATACTTATGATAGTTTAGAAAAAGATTTTTTAGATAAAAAGATTCATCCTTTAGATTTGAAAAATTCTGTTGCTAATTATTTGATAAAGATTTTAAAATAATTTTGAGGTGTTTTTTTTGAAAGAGTTATTAAAAAAATTAGATTATTATGATGAAAGGTTGTTTTATTTAAGAGGAAGTATTGCTTTGTTAGATTGGGATAGGGCTGTTAATATGCCTAAAAAAGCTTCTTTTCAAAGAGCTAAACAAAATTCTATTTTAGCTGAAGAATATCATAAATTGTTTTTGAATAAAGAATTGAAGAGTATTGTTAAAAAGTTGAAAGAAAAAGAGTATTATGATAAATTAAATTTTTTTTATAAAAGGAAGGTTGATGTTTTTTTTAAAGAGATTAGTAAGGCTGAAAAGTTGCCTTTAAAATTTGTTAAAGAACTTTCAGAATTGGAAAGTATTTCTCAAAGTAAATGGGAGGAAGCTAAAGAAAAAAGTGATTTTAAAATTTTTCAACCTTATTTGGAAAAGTTAGTTAAAAAATATAAAGAAAAAGCTAATTTGATTGATAAAAAAAGTCATCCTTATAATGTTTTTTTAGACGATTATGAAGAAGGTATGGATTATAAAAAAATAAAAAAAGAATTTGAAATTTTAAAAAAAGGTTTAATGGAATTGTTAAAAAAAATTAGAAGTAGTAAAAAGTATAAAG
>WIAN01000055.1 GCA_015519985.1 Candidatus Woesearchaeota archaeon
CTCTCAAAAAATAGGAAATGTAGGCTTGGCTCGCCTGAATCCTAAAAAAATATAAATATAATGGAGGCCTAAAAAATGGGAGTGTATAAATATTTAAGAGAATTATGGAAAAAACCAAAAAAAAATATTGAAAATTATAAACAATATTTGATTTCTTGGAGAAGAGAACCTGCAATATTAAGAGTTGAAAAACCAACAAGATTGGACAGAGCAAGAAGTTTAGGATATAAAGCAAAACAAGGAGTAATAGTTGTAAGAGTAAGATTATTGCGTGGAGGAAGATCAAAATCAAGACCTTCAGGAGGAAGAAGACCTAAAAGAGCTTCTTTAAGATTAGACTTGAATAAAAATTATCAACAAATAGCAGAAGAAAGAGCAGCAAGAAAATATCCTAATATGGAAGTTTTAAACTCATATTATTTAGCAGAAGACGGAAAACATTATTGGTATGAAGTAATATTATTGGATAGAGAACATCCTTCTGTAAAAAATGATAAACAATTATCAAATGTAGCAAAACAAAAAGGAAGAGCATTCAGAGGTTTAACTTCAGCAGGAAGAAAAAGCAGAGGATTAAGAAATAAAGGAATAGGAGCAGAAAAATTAAGACCAAGCAAAAATGCAGTGTATAAAAGAAAAATAAACAGAAGAAAAAGAATATAAAACTTTTTTACTTATTCTTTATTTTATTTAATTATTGTACGATAAAATAGAAAAGTATATAAATAACCATACTAATATGTTTTTTATGTTTAAAGTTAAATGTTCAAGTTGCGGATTCGAATTTGAAGTAAAATCAGGAAAAATACCTAAAAAATGTCCTTACTGCGACAAAGAAGGAACATTAGAAAGAAAAAAATCAGCACAAGAATTATTAGAAGAAGTAGAAGAACTAGAAAAAAATTATGTAATAAAAGACAAAGAATATTGATAAAAATGGAAAAAAAACACATAGTAACGGGAATAACAATCACATTTGCATTTTTATTAAGTCCATTAATGATAAAAATATTAGTATTACCAGCAATAGGCTTCTTAATAACAACAATGTTAAAATAAAAAAAAACATTTATAAAAAAACATTCATTCTAAAAAAAATATGAATGAAAATATAAACAATACAATAACAAAAGAACATATAGAAAAATACATAGAAATAAGCAGAAAAGCATTAAAAAAAGCAAAAATAGCAGTACCAAAAAAAACACATTTTTACAAAATAGCAGAAGACGCATTAGACATGGCAAAAAGATACATAGAAGATGCAGAACATTTCAAAAACAAAAAAGATTATGTAAGAGCACTATCAGCAGTAAATTACGCTCACGGATGGTTAGACAGCATAGCAAGACAAGGCTACATAAATGTAGATTACGATTCAACACTATTTACAATAGACGATTTAGAATAATAAACTCTAAAACCAGACTTTTTACTAAAAGTATAAACATTACCAAAAACCTTTTCCATAAATTCTGAAATACTTTTACCTCCTTTATTATGTCTAGCAACAACAAATAAAAAACCATTATTTTTTAAAAACTTTTTACTATCAAAAATAAGTTTTTCAACAACCTTCTTGCCAGCAGATTGAGGAGGATTTAAAAAAATAAAATCAAAAAAATTAAAATTAATATTGTTATTTAAAAAATTTTCAAAACCATCAGATTGAAAAACAAATTTGTTATCAAAAAAACCAAAATTTTCTTTAAAATTTTTTTTAGTAATTTCAACAGCTCTAAAATTAATATCAGAAAAATAAACATTACAATCAAACCTTTTTTTTAAAAAAATTCCTAAAACACCAGTACCACAACCTAAATCTAAAATATTAAGATTTTTACAATCAACACTGCTATCACAATACTCTTCTAAAAATTTAAAACCAGATTTAATTAATAATTCCGTTCCTTTATCTAAAACTTTACCAAAAACACCACTAACAGAAGTAATATTAATACAAACACTATCAATACAAGCAGTGTATTTATTAAAAACTTTTCTACTCTTAGGATTTTTAGAATAATAATGTTCAACAAAATTTTTCTTCAACTTTTTAAAATCAAATTTATTAATAATATTAAAATTAACATTACTTTTAAAAGACTTTTTTCTAAAACTCAAACCAACAAAATTTTCATCTTTAATATTTTTTTTATCTTCTTCAATAATCTTTCTAATCTTATCTTTAATATCCATTTTAAAAAAACAACATTTTAATCATTTAACTTTATCAAACTTTACAATCCCTAAAAGATAATAAAAAAACAAATTTTCCATCCTTTCAAAATCATAATCACTGCCGTAAAATTCAACACAATTATTTTTAAAAACAATTCTAGTATTATTAGATTCATAAAAAACCAAACCAGAATTATTACCGTCACAATAAACACTCACATTAGGACAACTAACATCTAAACTATTATTAGTACAATAAACATTAGGATATTGTTTATACAAACCAATAAACTTTCTAGAAGCATCAAGCAAAGCAACCTTAACATGAGCAAGATTACTTTCATTCATATCAGGTTGAAAAGACATATTAAAATTATCTTTCAAACCTTTAAAAGTTCCATAAATTTTAATATCAGTCAAATTTTGAGGTAAATAAGAAAAATCAACTTTATAAATAACACTACCATTAGGATAATTTTTTTCATAATCTAAAGAATACAATTTAGTTTTATCATCATATTTAAAAGTATACAAACCATAATGATAAATATTATTGTTTTTAGAAAAATTAAAACCATTCAACAAAAAATAAACACTTAAAACAATAATCATAAAAATAACAACAACAGAAAAAATTTTAACATTCAAAGATTCTATTTTTTTAACATCGCCTTCCAACTCTTTAACTTCCTCATCTTTACTCTCTTCAATCTTTTTAATTTCTTCTTCGATTTTTTTAACATCATCTAAAATTTTTTTATCTTTATCATCCATAAAAAAACACCTATATCAAATTAAAAATTTTATAAATAAAAAAACTACTTTCAACAGCAAGATCTTCAAAAGAAGAATAATACAATTTTAAACAATTATTTCCATATTCAACTTTACTACTAGAAGAATTTATCAATTCTAAAACAAAATTGTCTTTAGAAGCTAAAGAACAATTAACATAAGGTTCAGCATCTAAATAACCTTGACCTATAGTTTTAGAAAAACCTCTATTAACATTATCATTCAAAACATAAGCAATAATATTAACCTTATTGTCAGAAGAAAAATTTTTAGAGAGGAAAAAATAATTGGCATTATTAAAATCTTCTTTAAAAGAAACATTATAAACTAAATCATAATTATAATGTACAGGAAAAAAAGAATAAAATTCTTTTCCTTTTTCATTAAAAACAAACAAACCTTTATTTTGATCAAAAACAACATTAACATTAGAATTGTTGTTATTTCCTCCTAAATAAAATGCAACAGTAGAAAAAATCATGCTAAAAGCTAAAAAAGAAACTAAAAAATATTTAGCAAACTCTTTTCTTCTTTTAATTTTTCTTTCCTTTTTATCTTTTCTTTTAAATTTAGCCATAAAAAAAGTAAAAAAACATTACTATTTAAAAATTTAATTAAAAAAAAGTAAAGTTTTTAAAACAACAACAAACACTAAAATAAAAATAAGTGATAATTATAAAAAATATAAAAAAATATTATTGAGGTAGTTACATTGGCAAAAGAAACAATTGAAATATTAATTGAAGGAGGAAAAGCAACAGCAGCACCTCCATTAGGTCCTGCATTAGGTCCTTTAGGAGTTAATATAGGACAAGTAGTTAGTGAAATTAACAAAAAAACAGCATCTTTCAAAGGAATGCAAGTACCAGTAAAAGTAGAAGTAGATACAGAAACAAAAGATTTTACAATAACATTAGGAACACCTCCAGCATCAGCATTAATAAAAAAAGAATTAGGTTTAGATAAAGGAAGTGGAAATCCAAAAAAAGATTTAGTAGGTAATATGACAGTAGAACAATTAAAAAAAATAACTGAAATGAAAGCAGATTCTTTATTAGGAAAAACATTAAAAGAAAAAAGTAAAGAAATAGCAGGAACAGCAAGAAGCATGGGAATAACAATAGAAGGAAAAAGAGTTGAAGAATTCGTAAAAGAATTAAACGAAGGAAAATACGATAATATTTTAGGAGAATAAAACTTTTTTAAAATAATTTTAAAATTCTAATAATTTGATAAAAATGATAATAGGAATAGTAGGAAAACCTAACTGTGGAAAAAGCACTTTCTTCAAAGCACTAACTTTATCTGACATTCTAATAGCAAATTATCCTTTTGCAACAATACAACCAAACAAAGGAGTTGCATATGTAAGTATTGATTGTGTAGATAAAGAATTTGGAAAACAATGCAATCCAAGACACGGTTTTTGTATAAATCATAAAAGATTCATACCTGTAGAAGTAATAGATGTAGCAGGATTAGTGCCAGGAGCTCATGAAGGAAAAGGAATGGGAAACCAATTTTTAGACGATTTAAGACAAGCAGATGTATTAATTCATGTAATAGACATTTCAGGAAGTACAAATGAAAAAGGAGAACCTGTAGATACAAATAGTTATGATCCTCAAAATGATATTAAATTTTTAGAAGAAGAATTAGACTACTGGTATTTAGGAATATTAAAAAAAGGTTGGGAAAAATTTTCAAGAACAATAAAAGTTTCAGGAAAAAAAATAGAAGAAGCATTAGAAAAACAACTTTCAGGATTAGGAGTAAAAATAGAACATGTAATAAAAGCATTAGAAGAATTAAAATTAAATGAAGATCCAACATTATGGAGTGAAAAAGAATTATTTCTATTAGCAAGAAAATTAAGAGAATATACAAAACCAATAATAATAGCAGCTAACAAAATAGATGTTCCAGGAGCAGAAGAAAATTATAAAAGAATAAAAGAAAACAATCCAAATTTAATAATAATTCCAGTATCAGCAGAATCAGAATTAGCATTAAAAGAAGCAAACAAAGCAGGAATAATAAAATACATTCCAGGAAGTAATGCTTTTGAAATATTAAAAGAAAATGAATTGAATGAAAAACAAAAAAAAGCATTAGAATTTATAAAAAAAAACATTTTAGAAAAATACAATTCTACAGGAGTGCAAGAAGTAATAAACAAAGCAGTATTTGATTTGTTAAAATACATTGCAGTATATCCTGGAGGAGTAAACAAATTAGAAGATTCAGAAGGAAATGTATTGCCAGATGTATTTTTAATGCCTCCTGAAAGCACAGCTTTAGATTTTGCTTACAAACTACACACAGATTTTGGAAATAATTTTATAAAAGCAATAGATGTAAAAACAAAACTTCCAATAGGAAAAGAACATAAACTAAAACATAAAGATGTTATAGAAATACATTACAAAAAATAAAAAACATATTTTGTATATAGATAAATTTATAATATTAAATTCTCGTCTAAAAAAATTATGTATTCTACAAAAATTTTAAATGTACATACAGGAACAGAAATTTTTTCATATCGTATTCATAATATAGAAGGAGATTATTTAGTGGAGCCTGTTTATGCGTTGTTTCCTTTTGAAAATAATAAACATAAAAAAATTAAAAAAGATAAAAGAGGCAAAAGAAAATTTCCAAAAATTGATTTTGGAGTAATAAGATATTCTTCTCTTGATGAAGAAAAAGATAAGAGAGTGATTGAATTATTTTTAAAATATATTCCTAAAAAATCAGATTTAGAAAAATTATTGGAAGAATCAAACACAGATAATATTGTTATCAGAATATGATTAATGTTTTAGTGAATTAAAATGAGTGAAATGTTAAGCATAGCTAAAAAAGAAATTGTTGTAAAAGCTTCTGTAAGGTTTAAAGATGAAGATGTTCCTAATGCAACTTACGTTTTTGAATACAACTCTACAACAGATGATTTTAGTTTAAAAAAAATTTTAGTTTATGATATTCCTTTTGATGCAACTCTTTTAGTTTCTAACGATTTTTCATTTTCATTAAAAAATATTCCTTTCCATACAAGTTATGATTTTGAAGGTTATCTTCCTTTAAATTATGTTGAAATTGATATTTTAGAAAGAAATGAAGGAAAAAAACCTTATATTGAAGCTTCTAATGAAATTCTTTCATTGTTAGAGAAATATAAAAGAACTGTTGTTTCTTCAAATAAAAAAACATATAATTTAGAAGAATTAGTGTTCTAATAAAATAATTACTATAAAATAGTAAAAATAGTAAAGTTTATAAATGAGTTGTTATTCCAAATTTAATATGGATTATCATTATATTGTGGAAATTCAAGATGTAAGTTTAGCTAAAGTACAAACTACTCTGTCCGAGCATTGGAAAAAATTTATTGGCAATAGTTATGAAGTATCCCCAGAAAAACTTCCTAAAGTTGGAGATGATGAACAACCAATTTTAGAGAATATTGTTTTAGGATTGAATTCTTTTTCATTAACTTATCCGGGAAAAGAAAATTCTATCCTTAACAAGTTGGTTTATTTTCATAATGGAATTTTATATGTTCCTGAAGATTTAGCAAATTTAAAAAGATTTAAAATAGAAGATTTAGGAAAATTGTATTATGGCGAAATATTTGTTCCTATAACTCAAAGTTTAACAGATGAAAATAAACAACCATATACAAACCCTTATATAATTTTAGCACACTTATCAAAACCAAACAGTTAAATTTTTTTTGATAAAAATGAATCCTTTAGAAGTTAGAGTTTGGTTTTTTTTAAGATCTTTAGGATATTCAAATGATGGATTTGTTCCTTGTGATTTTGAAGAAGAATTAAAAGAAAAACCTCTTATTGTTAGAGGAAAAATAGTTTATTCTTTTCAACCAGAAGAAACTTTTCCTTTTTTTCCTGTATTGTTTGAAGAAAATTATATAGTTTATACTGATCAAATTGTTGAGAATGGTGAAGGAGTTTTTATAAATCCTATATTAGAATCTTCTACTTTTCTTTGGCTTTTTTTAAATAAAGAATATGAAAGAATGAAAAAAACTGCTAATATTCCTTTTCCTTTATATACAGCTATTTTAGCAACAACAAATAGCTTAAATTCTAAATATAATGCTTATGTAAATGGTTCAAATGATTCTTTTTCTAATGAAATTACTTTTGGTTGTTTAAAAGATGTTTTTTCAAATGAATATTATCATTTATACTCATTAATTGCAAATGCAAAAGAATTTTATTCTTTTGTACAAAAAATTAAAAAATAATATTTATAAAACAGTATCTTTTTCTATAATCTTATGAATTTTAAAAAATCTGATAGAAAGTTACCTTTTGAAAAAAGAGAATATGAAATAATTGTAAAAAGAGAAGAAGAAACTAATCCTAACTACGGTTTTTTTCCTGAAGAAAGACCTGTGAGTTATCTTTTGGATTATGGTTATGTCAATCTTGATAAACCTTCAGGCCCTACAAGTCATGTTGTAAGTGATTATGTTAAAAAAATATTGAATGTAAAAAAAGCAGGTCATTCAGGAACTTTAGATCCTAAAGTTACAGGAGTATTACCTATAGGATTGAATAAAGGAAGTAAATTAAATTATTTAATGTTGAAAGCAGGAAAAGAATATGTGGGTGTTTTACATTTACACGACAATGTTTCTGACGAAAAATTGCAGGAAGCTTTTAATCATTTTACTGGAAAAATAAAACAATTACCTCCTGTAAAAAGTGCAGTTAGAAGAAAGTGGAGAGAAAGAACAGTTTATTATTTTGACATTTTAGAAAGAGAAGGGAAAAAAGTTTTATTTGTAGCAGGAGTAGAAGCAGGAACATATATAAGAAAATTATGTCATGATATTGGAGAATATTTAAAAGTAGGAGCTCATATGGGAGATTTAAGAAGAACAAAAGCAGGTTCTTTTAATGAAAAAAATTCAATAATATTACAAGATTTAAGAGAAGCATACACAATTTATAAAAATGAAAATGACGATAGTATTTTAAAAAAATTTTTATCACAACCAGAAGAAGCAGTTAAACATGTAAAAAAAATTTATGTATCAGATAGTAGTGTTAATAGCATTACTCATGGAAGTTATCTTGCAATTCCAGGAGTTGTAAAGTTTGATAGTGATATAAAAAGACATGATATTGTTGCTATGATGACTTTAAAAAATGAAATTATAGGTTATGGAAAAAGTTTAATGGATGCTAAAGACATAAAAAGAAGAACAAAAGGAGCAGTAATAGTAACAGACAGTATAATAATGCCTCAAAATTTATATCCTAAAAG
>WIAN01000056.1 GCA_015519985.1 Candidatus Woesearchaeota archaeon
AGTATTGGTTTTACTTTGTTTTTGTAGTCTCCTTGCAATTCTATTCTTCCTTCTTTGTATGTTCCTCCACATGCAAATTTGTTTTTTAACTTTTTTGCTATTTCTTTAACATCTATTCCTTTATCTTCTAACCCTTCTATTATTGTATATTTTTTTCCAAACTTTTTTTTAGCAGTTGTTATTGTTATTATTTTGTTTTCTTTGCTAATCTCTTCAAAAGCTCCTAAATCTTTAGGAAGTCCTGTTAACGGGTCTATATCCATTTGTATTAAATCACCTTTTTTTATTTTTTTTAATTTTTTTATTATTTTTATAATATCTTTTTTATTATCTTTATTACTTTTATTTTTTTGTTTTAATAATTTTACTTTATATTTTTTATTTTTATATTTTATGTTATTAAAATCTTTTTTTATTTTATTTTTATTCTATTAGTATTCCTGGTTTTCCAGGCATTCCTTCTTTATAATTTTCTGTTTTTTCTGTTTTTAGTTCTATTTGTATGTTATAATCTTTTTCTAAAATGTCTTTGTATTCTTCTATTATTTTTATTTCTTCTTCTCTTGTAAATGCAACATTATAATTTTTTAATTTTCCGTATTGTTTTGGAAGTTTTTTTATAAAACTTTTATCTTTATACTTTTCACTTGTCATTATTTCTTTTAAGGTTTTTGTTTTTACATCTTTTATTAAATCATAATATTCTTTTTCTGCTATGAATAATGTTGCTTTTTTTACATCTAAATTTTTTCTTTTTACTAACTGTATTGTGTTTGATAAATCTTTTTTTATTGTTTCTATTAATTTTTTTGTTTCTTCTGCTTTTTCATAACTATATTCTTTTTTTGCTTTCGGATATGTTTGTTCATAAATGTTTTTTAAATTCATTTTTTTTGAAAAGTATTGCATTGTGTATGGCATTAATGGTATGTTCATTCTTATTGTTTCTTTTATAAAATATTTTAATACACTAATATTTTTTTCTTTTGATTTTAAATATTCTTTTAACTCATTTATTGTTTCAAAAAAAGTGTAGAATGTTGTTGTTCTAAATTTTAGTTTTTCATAATTTTCTTCTCCTAAAAGTTTATTTTTTTCTAAATAGTGTAATAATATTTTTTCTTTTACATTTAAATTTTCATAATCAAAATTTTCTTCTGTTCCTTCTTCAACATTATTTTGTTTTTTTTCTTTACTTTTTTCTTCTATGATTTTTATTGTTTCTTCTAATATTTTTATTCTGTTTTTAAATCCTGAAATTGTTTTTTCACTCCAATTTGCATCATTCATATCTTCTGAACTTGAAACTATATTTATTCTTACATAGTCAGGACCGTGTTTTTGTATTAAATCTGAAAATGGTATTATGTTTCCTTTGCTTTTACTCATTTTTTCTCCTTCTACATTTACATATCCGTTTACTGCTATTCCTTTAGGCCAATGTTTTTCTTCAAATAATGCTACGTGATGGAATATAAAGAATGTTAAATGGTTTTGTATTAAATCTTTTGCAGAAACTCTCATATCTACAGGATAAAAATATTCAAAGTCTTTTCTGAAAGTATTGTATAATTCTTTTAATTCTGTTTTTCTTTTTTCTTCTACATTTAATTTTTTTAATCCTTCTTCTAATTTTTTTGTTTCTCCATAAAAAATGTAGTCAAATAAAGCATCATTTATTTCTTCTGCTTTTATTTTGTTTTCATTAAAATAGTTTGCTATTGTATAGTAAGCCATGTATATTGTGCTATCGCTTAACGTTTCTACTATCCATTCTTTGTCAAATGGAAGTTTTGTTCCTAATCCTGATTTTCTTGCACATGCTTTTAAATCTAACCAGTCTATTGTATTATAAAATTGTTGTCTTGCTTCTTCTGGATGTATTGTCATTTTTTCTACTGCTTTTTTTGCTTTTGCTTTCCATTCTGGATCTGAATATTTTAAAAACCATTGGTCTTCTAATATTTTTACATGACATTCTGTTGTACATCTACAAATTACTTTTCCTGTTGTTTCATACATTTTATACAATACTTTTTTTTCTTCTAATATTTTTGAAGTTTTTTCTTTTGCTTCTTCTCCTTTTAATCCTTTTAATTCTTCTATTATGTATTTTCCTTTATGGAATTCTGCTTTGTATATTTCTTTTGTTGCTTTGTCTAATAGTTCTTTTTCTTCTATACTTTTTATATTGTGTTTTTTAACATAATATTCTGCGTTAATAATATTTTCTCCTTCTTTTTTTATTTCTTCTAATTCTATTATGTTTTTTATTTTTTTGAATGCTTCTTCTGCCATTTTTTGTATTTCTTCTTTACTTTTATTTCCTGTTTCTGTGTTTTTTCCTTCTTTTATTTCTTTTAAAGCTACATAATCGTAAGGTGCGTGGCTTGGTACTGACATTACTATTCCTGTTGCATTGTCTGTATCTACAAATTTAGAATAAAAAATGTAGTTTTCTTCTTTTGTTATTGGATTTTCTGCTTTTTCTCCTATTAATTTTTTATAATCTATTTCTCCTAATAATTTCATATTATATTTTTGTTCGTATAATTGGTCTTTTAATTTTTTGTATGCTTCTTCTGAAACTATCCATTTTTTTCCTTCTACTTCTATTATTTTATAATTTTTGTTAGAAATCCATAAGTTTGTCGTTGCGAATATTGTTTCTGGTCTTAATGTTGCTATTGGAAGATAATATTCTTCTCCGTCTATATTTGTTTTGAATAATATTACTTTGTATTCTTGTACTGTTTCTCCTTCTCCTTTTAACCTGTCATGATCTCCTGTTGGACTTTTACATTTAGGACACCATATTACTGGATGTGTTCCTTTTACTATGTATCCTTTTTCATACAATTTTCTGTACTGCCATTCTATAAATTTTGAAAATGAAGGTGTTAAATCTGTTGTTGTGAATGTTCTGCTCCAATCTATACTGTATCCTGCTATTTTTAATGCTTCTATCCATTTTTTTCTAAAAAATTCTACTATATATTTTGGGCTTTCTACAAATTTTTTTATGTCTTCTTCTGTTGCTCCAAATTTTTTTAAAGTATTTATTTGGTTTTCATCATTTTTTTTTATTCTTTCAATTATTCCTAATATTGGTTCTCCTGTTGCGTGAAATCCTTGTGGGAATAAAACATTATATTCTTTTAATCTTTTATACCAAGCATATACGTCTGCTCTAAAACTAGAATAAGCATGTCCTACATGAGGAGCTCCGTTTAAATAAGGAAAAGGAAAGGTTATAAAATATTTTTTTTGTTCTTTTCTTTTTGTTTCAAATACTTTTTTTTCTTCCCATTCTTTAGAATATTCTTCTGCTAAAATATAATTTTGTTTTGACATTTCGTCAGAAAAAATTTCTTTTTGTTTTTTTTCTTCCATTTTTTTATCTTTAGGAATGTTATATAAAAATTTTTTGGTATTAAACTTTTTTTTAACTTTTTTTGAATTTGCTTACTATATCTATTAATTCTACATGTCCCATTATTTGTGTTCTGCAACAGTATCTTTTTAATTTTAATGAATCTAATACTTTTTTAGGATCTTCTTTTTTTATTCTTTCATTGTATTCTTCCCATAAATGTCCTATTGGTTTTCCACAAGTCCAGCATCTTATTGGTATTATCATAATTTATCACTTTTTTTGATTTTAAAATTTTTTTATAAAACTGATTTTAGTATTATTTTTTGTAAAGTAAAATAAAAAAAAATTTTGTAATTTTGTATTTTTATCTGTAAGATTTTTGTACTTTTGCTCTTGCTTTTCCTGCTGTGTTTGGTTTTCTTTTTTCTTTTCTTCTTACATCTGCAACTAATAATGCTCTGTCATAATCTAACAATGTTTCTTCTACTTCTTTGCTTTGTGAAAATTCTACTAGTGCTTTGCTTATTACTAATCTTACTGCTTCTGCTTGCCCGTTGATGCCGCCCCCCCTAACAGTTACATTTATATCTACTTTTTTTGCTACTTCTGGAACTAATAATAATGGTTCTTTCATTTTTAATACATACATTTCTGGAGCGTATTGTTCTAACGGTTTGTTATTTACTTTTATTTTTCCTGTTCCTTTTTTGAAACTTGCTCTTGCTATTGCTCTTTTTCTTTTTCCTGAAACAACATTCATTTTTTTACACCTATAAATTTAAAATATTAATTTTTTATTGTGTGATTCCTAAATGTTTAGATAATTCTTTTAATGTTATAAATTTTACATTTGGAAGTTTTTCTACATTTATCTTTTTTAAATCAACATTTGGTTGTAATTCTTTTGTTTTTGAATATACTTTTAAATTTTTTAATGCTTCTCTTCCTCTTGTATTTTTTGGAAGCATTCTTTTTATTGTTTTTTTAACATATGCAGATGGTCTTCTTTGATAATAAGGTCCTTTGTTTATATTACTTCCTCTTTGCATTTTTTGTTTTTCTCTTTCTATAATATCATTTTTATTTCCTGAAATTACTATTTCTTCTGCATTGTATATTGTTACTTTTTTTCCTAATAATAATTGTTTTGCTACATAAGAGGATAATCTTCCTAATATTAATCCTTCCGCGTTTATTATAATTTTGTCTTCCATCAATATCAACCTTAAATTTTTATCCTACTATTCTTATTTTTCCTTCTAATTTTGATTTTAAAGCTTCTTTTAAACTTAGTGCTTTTCCTTTTTCTGAGATTTTTTTTAATGCTGAATTTGAAAATTGCCATGCTATTACAGTTACATTTTTTTCTAAATCTCCTGATGCTAATACTTTTCCAGGCACTATTATTGTTTCTCCTTCTTTTGCTACTCTATTTATTCTTGATACATTTACAGCTATTCTTTGTCTTGATGGTTTTTCTAAATCTTCAGCTATTCTTAACCATAAGTTTGACTTTTCATCATAAGCTTTTTTTCTTAATGTTTCTATTGTTTTTTGCAATTCTGGATTGCTCTTCATCGTAATTACCTTTCCATTTTTTTATTATTGTTTTTATTGTTTAGTTTTTATTGTTTATCTTCAAATTTTGTTTTTTTTCTTTTTTTGTTTTATTTTTCTGTTATGCAATGCGGAGGGCGTGATTTGAACACGCGCACCCACTAAGGGACCAGCCCCTCAAGCTGGCGCATTTGACCAGGCTCTGCCACCTCCGCATGAGTAGCAGGCCAGAGCAAAGCTCCAATCAATAATTATGATTTTATTTATTATATTATTCTAATGATTGTTTTAAATCTGTGATTAAATTTTTTAATTCTTTAACTCCTTGAACTAACATTTCTTTTGGAGTTATCATTCCAAAACTTTCTACTTCAAATACAAATGAATCTTTTTTTCTTTCTACTTTTATTGCTTCGCTTATTCCTTCAACTGCATCTAATAAGTTTGGATCATTTTTTATTTTTTCAACATTTACTTTTCCTTTTTCAAATATTTCTTTAGGATATTTTTCTTTATTTTCTTCTAATTTTTTTTCATCTACTTTTATTTCTACTTCTTCTCTGTAAGTTGGTATTCCAGGTATCCATTTTGAATGTTCTTTTCCTTTTCCCATTACTGCTATTGCTTCAAATTCTATTTCTTGATCTTCTTCTAATTTTGCTAAAGGCATTTTTTTGTATTTTGTTAGTATTGAAGGATCATTACTTTCTATTTTTTCAGCATAAAAAGTTCCAGGTCCTTTTATTGAAGCAAACAACTTCACCATGCTTTTTCCGCTTCTGTCTTCTATGCTTTCTACATTTTCATATTCGTAAGTACTATAATCTGTTTTTAAAGGCAACAATCCTAATCTGTGTGCTAATATTTCATCATATAAAGCTGAAGTTTGTTTTCTAAATTCTACTTCTTCTATTGCTAATGTTGGAACTTCATTTATTATTGCTCTTCTTAAAGCATTTACAAATGAATAAGAAGTTTTTTCTAATAATACTTTTGCTTCTTCTTCATTTTGTTCTAAAACTGTAATTTTCATTTTTATCATCAAAACACTATTTAGTTTAGTATAATATTATAATATTAAAATAGTTTTATACTCTTCTTCCTCTTTTTCCTCCTTTTTTCCTACAACCATCGTGAGGTATTGGAGTTACATCTTGTATTATTCCTATTCTTAAACCCATTCTTGATAATGCTCTTACTGCTGCTTGTGCTCCTGGACCTGGATTCATAGGACCATTATGTCCTCCTGGAGCTCTTATTTTTACGTGTAAAGCGTTAATTCCTTTGTCTAGTGCTGTTTCTCCTGCTCTTTTTGCTGCTACCATTGCTGCTGTTGGACTGCTTTCTAATCTGTCTGACTTTACAACTTGTCCTCCTGAGCTTAATGCTATTGTTTCTGTTCCTGTGATGTCTGTTATGTGTATTATTGTATTATTGTATGAACTGTAAATGTGTGCTATTCCCCATCTTAATTCTTTTTTTGTATTTTTTTCTGACATGAATATCAACCTTTAGTTTTTTTTATTCTTCAACTTTTGCCTCTTCAACTTCAACATTTTCTTTTTTCATTTCTTCTTCAGTCATTTCTTGTACTTCTTTTACTTCTTCCAATTTTCTTTCAGGATGTTCAGGATCAGCTAAAGGAGATTTTTCTTTAAACAACACATTTGGTTGTTCTTCTATTGTTACTAAATGTCCTGGAGATTTTATTTTTACTCCATTAATAGTAATATGTTCGTGTGTTATGAATTGTCTTGCTTGTTTTATGCTTTTTGCTAATCCTTTCCTATATACTATTGTTTGTAATCTTCTTTCTAAAATGTCTTCTGTTTTTAAACTTAAAACATCGTCTAAAGTTCCTTCATCATCTAACAACCCTAATCTTCTTAATTTTGATAATAATTGTGAAGTTTCTTTTGCTGCTTGTTCAGAATTTTGAGAAGATAATTTTTTTGCTTGTGTTCTAAACTTTCTAACTATACTTGCTGCTTTCCAAATTTCTTTTTTATTTTTTAAACCATAACTTTTTATAAGTTCAGCTTCTTCTAAAATTCTTGCTTTTTGCCAAGGATGGTTTGGTGTCATGTATTTTTTTCTTCTTTTTTTAGGATCTCCCATTATAATCACTCAAAAAAATTTGTTTTATCTTTTACCTTTCTTTTTAACTCCTGTTGTTTTTCCTTTATTTTTTCTAAAGTTTGATTTTGTTCTTTGTCCTCTTACAGGCAATCCAGCTTGATGTCTTAAACCTTTGTAAGATTTTGTTTTTGCCATTCTTCTCAAATCTTTTTGAACTGCAAATGTTAAGTCTGAAGTTAATAAATGCATATTTTCTCCTGTTTCAAAATCTTTTCTTCTGTTTAAAAGCCATTCAGGAAAATGTTTAGGAGCATTATCTAATAATTCTTCGATTTTTTCTATTTGTTCTTCTGTTAAATCAGAAACTTTCATATCTTTTTTTAATCCTAACTTGTATATTACTGCATTTGAAAGAGCATAAGAAACTCCTTTAATTTTTGTCAAAGCATAAAATAATTGTTTGTCTCCATTCAAATCAGTTTTATATACTCTTACAATTTGATGTCTTCTTGTATTGTTTTCTTGTCTCATTTTTTATCACAAAAGGTTGTTTTTTATAAATATTAAGTATATTGTTTTAAATATTGTTTTAATTTAACAATCATAAACCCGAGAAACAGCGCTTCTGCCCTAAAAAACGCTATGCACTCGGGCAATTTAAAACAAGGCAAAGTTTAGTATTTATAAAGTTTTTGATTGTGTTTTTTATTTGGTCTTATTAACAATCTTATTAATTCTATATGTTAATTCCATAGTTTTTATAATTCTTTAAAGTTTAACAAAGGTTTTTTATCTGTTGATCCTAAAATCATTTTTCCATTTTTGTAAGAATAATATATTAATAGTGAATTTTTTATTTTTCTTAAAATAGAGTTTTTTCTTAAATGATATGCTCCTATAAATATTAAAATAGGTTTTTCTTTGTTTTTGTATTCTTTTATTTTTTTATACATATGTTTTTCTCTTTTTAGACTTATTTTTATTATTTCTTTTTCATCTTTTTTTGAAAATTTCTTTTCTTTTATTTTTTTAATTAAATTATTATTAAAGCCGTGATTTTTTAAGTCTATTCCTATTAATTTTATATTTTTTTTATAACAAAATTTTATTAAGTTATTTCTTTAAATTTTTCAATTTTTTTGTTAAAAAAG
>WIAN01000057.1 GCA_015519985.1 Candidatus Woesearchaeota archaeon
CAAGATAAAAAAATTATTAATTATCGTGGTGAAAAAAAATGTCATATGAAAAAAGATTTGATAATAGAAAATTTGATGAAACAAGAAAAATAGAAGCAAAAGCAGGAGTAATAAAAAGAGCAGACGGTTCAGGATATTTTAAAATAGGAAATACAGAAGCTTACGCGGCTGTATATGGTCCAAGAAATTTATTCCCAAAATTTATGCAAGATCCTCAAAAAGGAATATTAAGAGTAAGATATAATATGATGCCATTTTCAGGAGCAGGAGAAAGAGTAAGACCAGGAACAAGCAGAAGAAGTAAAGAAATATCATTTGTAACAGAAAATGCTTTATTGCCTGCTTTAAATTTAGAAGATTTTCCAAATGCAGTTGTAGATGTATTCATAGAATTACCACAAACAGATGCAGGAACAAGAGCAGCAGGAATATGCGCAGCAAGTATAGCATTAGCGGATGCAGGATTAAACATGAAAGGATTAGTATCAGCAATAGCATTAGGAAGAGTAGGAGATAAAATAGTAGTAGACTTAGATAAAAAAGAAGAAGATTTCCCTGAAGAAGAAGGTGGGGTTGCTGATTTGCCAATTGCAATGCTTCCAGAAAAAGATATGATAACATTATTACAAATGGACGGATTTTTAAAAGAAGAAGAATTGGAAGAAGCTTTAACAAAAGCAAAAGAAGTGCTTTTAAAAATAAACGAAATACAAAAACAAGCATTAAAAGAAAAAATAAAAAGAGAAGCAGAAGAATAAAAAAAACAATAAAGTAAAATAACTAGGTGAAAATTTATGGTTTATGATATGAAAAAAAATGTTAAAAGATATTATGAAAAAAATTTAAGATTAGACGGAAGAAAAAAAGATGAAATAAGAGAATTAAAAATACAATATTCGGTTTCAAAAAACGCAGAAGGTTCAGCAAAAGTACAATTAGGAGAAACAACAGTATATGCAGGAGTAAAAATGTCAATAGAAACTCCTTATGATGACACTCCAGACCAAGGAAATTTAATGGTAAATGCTGAATTAACACCAATGGGAAATCCAGAATTTGAAATGGGACCTCCAAGTGATTGGGCAATAGAAATATCAAGAGTAGTAGATAGAACAATAAGAGAAGGAAAAGCAGTAGATCTAAAAAAACTATGTATAGAAGAAGGAGAAAAAGTATGGAGTGTAATGATAGATATAGTTCCAATAAATGATGCAGGAAACTTGTTAGATGCAGCATCAATAGCAGCACTAGCAGCATTAAAAGATGCAAAATTTCCAGTAATAAATGATGGAAAAATAGATTATAAAAATCATGATAAAAAATTAGAATTAGAAAACAAACCATTATTAATAACCGTATATAAAATAGCAGATGAATTAGTGATAGATCCAGATTATGAAGAGGAAGAAGGAATACAAGCAAGAATAAGTATAGGCCTTTTAGAAGATGGAACTTTATGTTCTTTACAAAAAGGAGGAGAAGAACCATTTACAAAAGAAGAAATAATGAAAGCAATAAAAATAGCAAAAGAAACAGCAAAAAAGTATAGGAAAGTATTAGAACAATAAAGTAATAATAGTAACAAAAACAAAATAAATAAAAAATAACTAACAAAAAAATAAAAAAACTAAATCACATTAAACTTAAAGGTGAATTTTATGGAAGACACACAATACACAAGATATGAAAAAGCAAGAATAATAGGAGCAAGAGCATTACAAATAGCAATGGGAGCTCCATATTTAATAAAATTAACAAAAAAACAATTAGAAGAAATAAAATATAATCCTATAAAAATAGCAGAAATGGAATTTGAAAAAAAATTAATACCTATGAAAGTAATAAGAGAAATGCCAAAATACAATGAAGAAATGTAAACATAATTTTGTTGCTGTTAAAATGGAATTAAAACTTTTATCAGAAGGAGCAGAAGCAAAAATATATTTAGTAAAAGAAAAAGTAAAAGAAGAAAATAAAAAAAACAAAAAAACAGAAGAAAAAAGTAAAGAAAAAAATGAAGAAATAAACGAAACAAAAAAGACAACAAAAACAAAAATAAAAAAATACATTTTAAAAGAAAGAATAAAAAAAAATTATAGACATAAAAAATTAGATGAAAAAATAATAAATTTTAGAACAAAAAGAGAATATAAAATATTAAAAAAACTAGAAGAAACAACAGAAAAACAAAAAGAAAAGAACAATGAAAAAAACGTTTTTTTCCCAAAAGCAATAAAAATAGAAAAAAACAAAATAACATTACAATACATAGAAGGAAAAGAATATAATAAAATAATAAAAAAATTAACTTTAAAAGAAAAAAATAAAATAATAAAAGAAATAGCAAAAAAAATATTTTTAATGCATAAAAAAAACATAATACATTCTGACATTACACCAAAAAATATATTGTTAGATAAAAATTTAAAAGTATATTTCATAGATTTTGGTTTAAGCTTTTTCTCTGAAAGAATAGAAGATAAAGTTTATGATTTGTATATGACAAAAGAAACATTTTCAGAAGAATTTTACAACAAACTATTAAAAGAATATAAAAAAATGTATAAAAAAACATTCCCAGAAAAAATAAAATTATTAGAAGAAAGAATAATAAGAGTAGAAAAAAGAGGAAAAAACAAGCAAAAACAAAGAAAATAAAAAAATAAAATAGAAGTAATAATTAAAATAAAAAATGTTTAAAATTTTATATTCCGTTTTCTATAACTCCAACATCATATTTTAAACATACATCACAAGGTTCATAACCTGCTGCTTCTGCTTCTTCTTGAGTACTAAATTTAACTTTGTTTTTTCTTCTAATTCTTTTAGCACTTACACAATCAGGTGTATGATATTTCTTATCTTTACTTACTTTACTTGCAACATAATATTTTGGAGCTTTATGCAATTCTTTTTTAATCTCTTTAACAGCTTTTTCAATTTCTTCTTTAATCTTTTTTTCTGTCATTACTCTAACTTTTTTCGGCTTTTCATAAGATAATAATAAAATTGCTATAAAATCTAAAGCTAAAACAGCTAAATAGATTAATTGTGTTAAATCTTTTAAATATAAAGTTTTTAATAAAACAATCATAGATACAATTGCTGTTATTGAAGCATACATTTTTCCTAATGTAATCCTTCCAAATAAAGAATACATTAAAATTCCTAAAGATATAGGAATCAAAAATATGCTAACTAAAATCTCTAAAAAATTATAACTAATATAGTTTGATAAAGCTACTATAATAACAGCTAAACCTAATATGAATAATAAACCCGCAATAAATTTGTTGTTTTCCATAATCACAGGAAAGTAGTTATTGTTTTTAAAGTTTTCTATTTTGTTTTAATTATAAAGTAGTGATAAATATATAAAGTAAGTTTTTTAAATAAACAAACAGTTCTAAAATAAAATTTAAACAAATAAATGGTTATCTTTGACAATATTAAGCCGGGGTCGCATAACCTGGTATTGCGCAGGACTTGAAATCCTGTTCCCTCGTGGAGTTGTGGGTTCGAATCCCACCCCCGGCGTATTTTAACATGCATTTTAACCTTTTTTCTTAATTCTTTATTTATAATTCTAATAAGAATAACATTAAAAAGCTACTAAAAAGTAAAACTATTTAAATAAAAAAACATTCTCAAAAAAACAATGGCAGATAAAAGAGTAAAAAGAGACAAAAGCGGAAAAGAACTTTCACAAGAAGAAATAATACAACAAGAAATAAGAAGAACAAGATTACCAAAAGAAGGAGAAGTATTAGGAATAGTTGATCAAAGATTAGGAGCAGGAAGATTAAGAGTAAGATGTTTAGATGGAAAAGAAAGAGTATGTAGAATTCCAGGAAGACTAAAAAGATTTTTATGGGTAAGAGAAAACGATATTGTATTAATACAACCATGGGAATATGAATCAGACACTAAAGGAGATGTAATATTCAAATATAAAAAAACACAAGTAGAATGGTTAAAAAAGAAAGGTTACTTAAAAGATTTAACAGACACAGAAGAATTTTAAAACAAAAAAATAAAAATATAAAAATAAAATATTTTTAAAATGTTTTAAACAAATTTTTTTTCTATAAATCTACATCTATGCCAAATCTATTATATACAGAACTTTTAGTATCATCTTTTTTATCATTAAAAATTTCACTAGGAGCATTAATTTCTCCACTATAACCAAGATCTTCCGCTTGTTTTAAATAATCTTCAATAGTAGCTTGATTTGTAGCTTGCATTTCATTCAAAGCATTTTCAACTTCAACAGTACTGCTGGTTAATAAAGCTTCTAATTTGCTTCTTTTATTATCATCAGCTCTATTCAAAGAAGTTACTAAATCCATACTAGCATGCAATCTTTTAGTACTTGCTTCTCCTAATTTGTAAGTAATATCAGTCCAAGCTAAAAGTCTTTTACCAACAATAATACCTAAATTACCCATGTTAGCAGATTTAGTATACATATCAGCTGTAAGTTTCAAATAATCAGAAGCTTCTCTACCCATAATAACAATATGTTCAGAAAATTCACTGTACATTTGCATATGTTTAATATTAACATCAATAGCATTACTTTGCTTACCCCAAGCAGTTCTATAATGAGTTGCCTTTCTAATTTCAGCATCAACATTTCTTAAATCTCTAATCAAATATTTTTGAGCTAAAGCCCAATGTTCTCTATAAGACAAATCAGCATTTTCACTCTTCCTTTCTTGATGTTTTTTCAATTCTATTAAAAGCTTATTCTTCTGTTGGACTAACTCTGTAATATAATCAGCTAATTCTAACGTTTTATTAGATAATTTTTTTTCATAATCCTCTAAAGTAACAATGATACCTCTATAATCGTTAATAGCATTTTCTAATAAAGAAACATTATGATCCATAATTTGAGCTTGAGCCAACAACAATTCTGTAACACTATAATCTCTATAAGCATTTCTCATAGCAGGAAGTTTATGTTTAATTTTTAAAAAAAATCTTTTCAAAGGACCTGCACCTTCAGTAGCAAGTTTATACTCAACAGCATTCTGCAATTCTGAAACTTGAGCCATATTTTCAGCAACCCTTTTAGAAACTTCCTGATCTTTAGAAAAAACATCTACTTTTCTATTATAAACAGCAGTAGGGTTAACTCCTTTATTAAAATCAAACTTTCCAATTTCAAATCTTCTATAAGGAGTAATTTCCTTTTCAACTTTACTGTTTTTAACATCAAAAGTTCTTTCATCAGTAAAGTCAAAATCTACTTCTTTAACTTTAGTTTTTTTCTCTACCATAAAACCACCTCAATTATTAATCTTATATTCCAAAAGATCCTTAATAGGAACAGCATAATGATCCACATAAAAATCAACAATACTAACAAGATTATCAACAACACCTTCAACAGTATAAGGTTCAACAACAGTACTATTAACAAAAAAATCTAAAGATTTAGAATCATTATCAACAAATACATTATTATCTTCAACAAAACTATTATTTTTAAAAACACAATCATAATTATCAGATTTAACACTTCCAAAATAATAGCCCAAAGAAAAAACAGCAATATAAGGCAAAGTTTTTATAGCAGTCCTAATCAAACCCATACAAATTCACCTCGAATCAATTAGTATTTTCATTATTATCTTCATCAAAACTTTTGAAATAATCAAACAACTTTTTTTTAACATCAAAATAGATGTCTTCTTTATTATTCCAAATATCATCAACAATTTTTTTAACAATTTCAGGAGAATTTTGAACATAAAATTCTAAAAAAGAAATTTTATCTTTATGAGAAAAATTATTAAAAATATATTCTAAAGAACCAACTTGAGGACCGATAGTTCCTCTATAAACAGGCAATTCTAAAACTTCGTTATTTCCATTTTTTTCTCTTTTATATTCTAAATAAACAAAATATTCTTCATCATTAATTTTTTTAGCTTTCAATTCTAAACTATTAAAATCATAAGATTCATTAGAAGGATTTAACTTCAAAATAGGATTAGTTTCAACAATCTCAACAATTTTATTTTTATTACTAAAATATTGAAAAGGTTTATTCACAATTGAATTAAAATTAACATAATCTCCAAAACTTGCAGTCAAACCAAACAATGTTAAATACAATAAAGTTTTTTTTACCATAAACAAGAATGTAAAATAAAATTTAAAAAAACTTTACAACAAAAAAACGGAAAAATTACAATAAAAAATGAAAAAAATAATATTTTCAAAAAAATACGAAAAACTTTCGTAAAAACACAAATAAAAATATACATAAAAATAGAAAAAAACATTGAAAAAAATTAAAGAAAAATTTAAATATACAACAAGTAAAAAAACAATTGTGATGAAATTGAAAAGAATAAAAACAATAACAACAAAAAAAAACAAAGTAACAAAAAAAGAAAGAAAAAATAAAAATAAACAAAAAAAATCAGAAAAAACAATAAAAACAACAATAGAAGAAAGAAAAATAGAACATAAAAAAGTAACAAAAAATAAAAAGACAGAAGAAAAAAAAGAGAAAACAGAAGAAAAGAAAGAAGGCAAAAATGAAAGTAAAGACACAGAAGAAACAAAAGAAAACAATATATCAATATTAAAAAGAACAACAATACTATTTATAGACTATATGATATTATCAATAATATCAATGAAACTATTATTTTACACACAAAACTTATATAAAACACAATCATCATTTACTGAAATATTTTTATATCTAAATTTGTTAGGATTAATAGCATTTTTTTATTCAATGTATTTTTTAAAAGTTTATAATGCAACTCCAGGAATGATGTTAATGAATGTAAAACTTAATGTTTTAAATAAAAATAACATAAATAAAAACAATAAAGAAGAAAATTTATCTATAATAAAATATTCGTTATTGTATTATTCAATATTTTTATCTTCATTAATAGTAATAATAGAATTATTATCACAATTATTTTTAAAAAACACAACAATGTTTGAAATAATATCAAAAACAAAATTATCAGAATAAAAAATTATTAGAAAAAAATAGAAAGGTGTCAAAATGAATAAAAATAATGAAAACAACAATAAAATAAACTTTTTTAGAGTTTTAGGAAACTTATTCATATTTTACATAATAATCTCATTCATATCTTCACTATTCATAGGAGCATACGACCTTGGATATGCATTAGGAAATACAGCAGTAATAAATTTAAAAGGAGAAATAACAACAGAAAGCAATCAACAATTCTTATCACAAAAAACTTATAGTAGTGAAGATTATGCAAAACTGATAAGAAAAGCAGCAGATGATGAAAATATAAAAATAATAATATTAAAAATAAACTCTCCGGGAGGAAGTGCAGTAGGAAGTAAAGAAATAGTAGATGCAATAAAATATGCAAAGACAAAAAAACCAATAGTAAGTTATATAAGAGAATTAGGAGCTTCAGGAGCATACTGGGCGGCAGCAAATACAGATTATATAATGTCAAACGATTTAGCAGTAGTGGGAAGTGTAGGAGTATTAGCAAGTCACTTAGATTTTTCAGGATTATTAGAAAAATATGGAGTAAAATATCAAAAACTAACAGGAGGAAAATATAAAGACATAGGAAGTCCATTCAGAAATATGACAGAAGAAGAAAAACAATTATTACAAAAAAAAATAAATTTAATACACGAAGAATTTTATAATGATGTATTTAAAGAAAGAAAACTACAAAACTTATCAAAAGAAAAAAAAGACATGATAAAAACAGGAATATTCTTTATAGGGAAAGAAGCATTAAATTACAGTTTAATAGACAAAACAGGAAGTTATGAGGATTTTAAAAAAATAATAAAAGAAAAATACAATTTGACAGAATTAAAAGAAGCAACATATTTAACTTCTAATAACAATTTAGGATTATTACAATTAACATACAATAACATAATAAATACATTAAGCAATACAATAACAAAAACAATAAAAGAAACCGCATTGACAAAAACAGCAGAAACAAAAATAATAACATAAAGAGTAAAAACAACAAAAAAAACAAAAACAATTTTAAACTACCATTACAAGTATTACAATTATCTACCATTACTATAATATTAATAGAAAACTTTAAAAAGAACATTTTCTTAAAAGAATATTATGCTTGGAGAATTTCACAAACCTCAAAGAAAAGCAACGTTATTTGAAATAATGCTATTAATATTGGGATTAATAGTGTTAATAGTAGGATTCTTCTTGATAAGAAACACATTTATAAGCACAGGAGGAGGTTTAAACTGGTTTATGATAGGAGCAGTATTCTCATGGCTAACACTATTAATATTATTTGTAGTTTCAGAATTGAATGCTGATGTAAAAGAAGAATTAAGTTTAGTAATGAGAGAACATGTAGATGAAACAAAAATATTAAAAGAAATAAACCAAGCATTATTAGATGAAATAAAAGGATTAAGAGAAGATATAAAAGGAAAAAATAAAAAGAAAAATAATAACAATAAAAATAAATAAAATAATTAAGCAAAAATAAATAATATAAAAATAATAATAAAAATAACAAAAAAGCAAAAATAAAAAAACAATAAAATAATAAAACAAACTTTATAAAGCACTATTTCTACCAAAAAAATTATGAATATAGAACATATAAATGCAAATGTAAAATTTAAAGTAGAATTGCCTGTAAAAAAAATAAAAGAATTAATGGAAAAAAACAAAATAAAAAAACCTGCATTCACAACAACAACACAATTCATACCACAATTAAATGATATGATAAAACAATTAGAAGAAGAAAATATAAAAGTAGTATTATTTAAAGGAAGACATACAAGAAGTCCAGGACAAATACTTGGATGTGACGCTCCAATAATAAAAAATGAAGAAGCAGATTCTTTTATATATGTAGGAGACGGTTATTTTCATCCAAACGAAATATTATTACATAATGAAAAACCAGTAATAAAATACAATCCTTTCACAAAAGAATTAGGAATAATAAATCCAGAAGAAGTAAATGCTATAAAGAAAAAAAAGAAAGCTTACTATTTAAAATTTTTAGAAGCAAAAAAAATAGGAGTAATAGTAAGTTTAAAACCAGGACAAAACTTTTTCAAAGCAGCATTAAGATTAGAAGAAAAATATCCTGATAAAAAATTTTATTATTTAATCTTTAACACAATAGAATTTAATCAATTAGAAAATTTTAATTTTATAGAATGTTTTGTAAATACAGCTTGTTCAAGAATAGGAGTAGATGATTTAGACTTATTCCCAAAACCAGTAGTAAATTTAGAAGATGTACTTTATGATTATAAATAGTAAGGTTTTTAAATAAAACCTTTTTCTCTTTTTTATGTTTTTCCGCCCGTAGCTCAACGGCAGAGCGTTCGGCTGTAGATAAAACACTGAAAACAAGCATTTTTTGCTTTTAATGATGTGTTTTCAGCTGAACCCGAAAGGTTCCCGGTTCAAATCCGGGCGGGCGGACTTTTATATATTTAAACACATATATTTAAACATACTAACTAAATATGATAATATAAACTTTTTCGGTGTTTTAATGGCCAAAGCAAAAGTAATGTTATTTACTTCTCCAACATGTCCTCATTGTCCAGCAGCTAAAGAATTTATGAAACAATATTCTAAAAAAAGAGATGATATTATTTACATAGAATATTCTACAGCAACAAGAGAAGGACAAAAAAAAGCTAATAAATATAATGTAATGTCAGTACCTACATTTATAATAAAAGGTCCTGGTTTTGATCCAATAGGATTAAGAGGATTACAATCAGAAAAAATAATGGACAAATACATAGATATTTCATTAGGAAAAAAAACAATAGAAGAAAAAAAATCTTTTTTTGACTTTATAAAAAACATTTTCAAAAAAGAAGAATAAAAAAATAAAAAAAGTAAATAAAAAAAACAAAATAAAAAATTATACAAAAACAGCAAAAAAACGTAAGCTTTATAAATGAAATGTTAAGCCCATTAGCATTGTTGTTTTTAAGCCCTGGTAGTGTAGTCCGGTCTAGCACAGAGCCCTGTCGAGGCTCTAACCCGGGTTCGAATCCCGGCCAGGGCGTTTAAATAGCATGGCCCTTAAGGGCCGGTAGCTCAGCCTGGTAGAGCACTGGACTTTTAATCCAGGTGTCGCGGGTTCGAATCCCGTCCGGCCCGCTATTAAAAAAATAAAAAGATTGCCGGCAAAAAATGAAAAATAAAAAAAATAAAAAAATATTTTTAGATTATTTTTGATTTAGCTAAATCTATGAAAAAATGGTGGTTTAATGTCTAAAGAAAAAATGGAACACTTTTTAATACCTTTACATGAAAAGATTTCTGAAAAAGAAAAAGAAGAATTATTGAAAAGATACAATGTAGATCTTCTAGAATTGCCAAAAATAAAAAAGACAGATCCTGCAATAAGACATTTAGATGTTAAAATAGGAGATATAATAAGAATAACAAGAAACAGTCCAACAGCTGGAAAATCAATATTCTATAGGGTGGTAGTAAATGGATAAAAATAAAAAATCATATTCAAAAGTTTTAGTAAATTCTTATTTTAAAGAACATTCTTTTGTACAACCAGATATTGATTCTTTTAACAATTTTGTTGAAAAAGAATTGAATAGAATAATACAAGAAAATGCAGTTATAGAACCAACAATAATACCAACAACAGTAGAAGATTATAAAATAAAATTAGACAAAATAAGAATAGATTATCCTAAAATAGTAGAAGCAGACGGAAGTGAAAGAAAAATATACCCTGTAGAAGCAAGATTAAGAAAATTAACATATTCTGCTCCAGTATATTTAACATTATCAAGCCATATTAACGGAGTTCAAAGAGAAACATTAGAAACACAAATAGCAAACCTTCCAATAATGTTAAAATCAAAATATTGTAATCTTTATGGTTTATCAAGAGAAGAATTAATAGAAAAAGGAGAAGACCCTGATGATACAGGAGGATACTTTATAATAGGAGGAACAGAAAAAGTATTAGTAAAAATAGAAGATTTAGCACCTAACAAATTAATAGTATCAGAAGCAACATTAGGACCTTCAAAGTTTGTAGCAAAAATATTTTCAGAAAGAGAAGCATTCAAAATACCTCATACAATAGAAAAATTAAAAGACGGAATTTACTATATAAGTTTTGCAAGAGTAAAGAGAGTACCATTATTCGCATTTTTCAAAGCAATGAACATAACAGACAAAGAAATAATGGATTTAATAGCAGAAGGAGAACAATGGGATGAAGTATTAATAAACCAATTAGAAGTATCACATTTACAAAATGATGAAGAAGCAATAGAATACATAGCAAAACAAGCAGGAATAACACAATCAAAAGAAATAAGATTTGAAAGAGTAACAGAATTAATAGATAAATATTTATTAGTACATTTAGGAACAAGTTATGATGATAGAAAAACAAAAGCATACAATTTAGCAAAATATTTGAGAAAATTAATATTAGTAGAAAGAGGAATTTTAGAACCAGATGATAAAGATCATATGATGAACAAAAGAATAAAATTATCAGAAGAATTATTAGGAGACTTATTCAGAGTAAATTTGAGAATATTAATTAACGACATTCTATACAATTTTCAAAGAATAGTAAAAAAAGGAAAATTCCCAAGTTTAAAATCAATAATAAGAGAAAAATTATTAACACAAAAAATAACAAGTGCAATGGCAACAGGAAACTGGGTTGGAGGAAGAAAAGGAGTAGCACAAAGAATACAAAGATGGAACTTTTTAGAAACAATGAG
>WIAN01000007.1 GCA_015519985.1 Candidatus Woesearchaeota archaeon
GATTCTACTAATATTGTTACTACGTCTTCATCTCTTTTACCTTGATTTTCTGCTTTTACTATTAAGTCTGTTTTATCTCCTATGCATGCTATTGTTGGATTTAATGTTGTACTTTTTATTCTTATATCGTGTGTTTCTCTTTTTACTTTTAATGTTAAATCCATTTTTTGATAGTGTTCTGCTCCGTTATCATCTTCTCCGAATGCTTCTATTACTACATCATAGTTTCCTTCTTCTGCATTTTCAGGAATTGTGAAGTCTAAATTATATGTTTTTTTCTTTTCTGCTCTTATGTCTTCTTGATTTGATTCTATTTCTAAATCGTCTCCGTCATCTATGTTGTATATTGTTATTTTTACATACGCATTATTTATGTATATGTCTTCTGTATCTGTATATAAATTTTTTAAATCTATTTCAAATTCTGCTTTTGATCCTGGTTTTAAATCTACGTTTATTGTGTCTCCGTCATTTAAGTTTGAATCATCTCCATCATCTGATGTAAAATCTACATCTATTATGTCTAATTTGTTTTCTGCTTGTATATATACTGGTCTTACTCCTGTTACTTGATTTGATGTGAATGTTATTTCTCCTATTTTTGTTTTTTGTGAATCTGTATCTTCTGGAATGTATGCTGTGTATGTTATGTTAAATTTTTCGTATGGATTTATTGTTGTTGGTATTGCACTTGTAAATACAAACTGATATTTGCTGTTTAAATTGTGTGTTACATTAAAATTTTCTATTGTTGTATTTTGATCATTGAAAACTTCTATTGTTCCTGTTATTGTTGTATCTCTTCCTTGACTTGTTGAGCCTAATAATATTTCTGTTCCGTCAAAATGAAATCCTGTGTTTGTATGTGTTTGTTGTTGTGGTATTTCTACTGTTAAGTTTGTTGTATTTGTATTGCTGTTATTATCTGTTGCTTTGAATATTATTGTATAATTTCCTGGGCTTATTGTATTTGAGACTATTAATAATACTGATACATTTTCTGTTGTATTGTTTAATGAAAATGCTGTTTTTGAAAAATAACTTTGTATTTCATTTGTAGAATCGTTTCTTTCTATGTTGGTTATTGAAATATTTTCATTTGATGAGAATGTTATATTTATATTATAATTGTCTCCTGGTTGTAATTGTATATTGTTTTGACTTAATGTCATTTCAAACCCAAATGTTATTGGTAACAAAAATAACATTATTGTTAAAAATAATATTGCTTTTTTCATTTTGTATACCTCCAAAAAAATAGTGTTATTATTATAAAGTGAATAATTATTTTTTTGTATTGTTTTTTTATTTATAAACTTTTCCATAAAAAAAGCTTTATTTTATAAATAAATATAGAAAAAAAACAAGAAATAAATAAAATAAAGAATTAAATAACAATTATTTCCCTTTAGGTATTTCTTTTCCTTTCAAATTATTTACATTAAAAAAATTGTTTATATCTACAGAATTATACAATCTTTTTTTAGGATCTTCAACTTTTTCTTCTTTTTTTGAATCTGTGTTTGTTTTTATATTATTTTTTTGTTCATCTTGTTTTTTTTCATTAATTCTTTCTTTTTCTATCAAATCTTTTTTATCTAAAGTATTATCTATAGAATTGCTTATTGAAGTTTGTTTTAATAAATGTCTTGTATTTTCAAAACCATGAGTTTTTTTTACTAATTTTACATTTTCATAAAGTTGTATTGTTTTAAAACTACTTATTGCATTGTTTAATGTTTCTTTAGAAGTTATTTCTCCTATAATGTAAGTTTCTTCATTTTTTTCAGCTTTATTTTCTTCAATAATATTTTCTCCAATATTTTTTTCTGCGTTCTTTTCTTCTATAAAAGAATTGTCATAATCATATTTCATATCTATTTTTGTAAATTTTTCAGCTAATACTAATGCTTCTTCATAATTTGAAGCTATTCTTTTTTCTACTAGTTTTTTTGCTAATTCTATTATTTTTTCATCCATTTTTATCTATTATTTTATTTGTTTCCAAAATAAAATATTTTATCAACAGCAACTTCTTCTGCAGTTATTTTTCTTCCTTTTATTGTTTGTTCTATTGTTTTGCTTATTCCTTTTTTTTCTATTAATGTTTTTTGTAGTGGTTTTTCTTCAACGTTTTCTTTTATTTTTTCAACAGCATTTTTTTCAAATACATTTTTTTTCTCTTTTTTTAAAAAATTTATTTCTTGTTTTAACATTAAAATTTCATTCTCCAATAAAGATATTTTTGAATTTTGAGAATCTATTATTTGCAAATATTGATCTTCTAATTTTTTAAAATTCTCTTCCAATTTTTCTATTTTTTCTTCAAAATTTTTTTTTGGTTGTATTCCTAGAATGTCTTTATTTATTTCTTCTTCATCTTCTTTTAATTTTTCTTTTTCTTCTTGCATTTTTTCAAACAAATTTTCATAAGGTGTTTCTTTCATTTTTTCTTTTTGTTGTTCAAATGAAAGTTGAAATCTCGCTTTTTCAACTGCATCAGTTGTACTTCTTGCGATTCCTAATCTTAAATATTCTCTTGCTAATTCATTTATTTTATTTAAGTGTATTGCATCCATTTTTTAACCACCAACCAATAATAATTATAATACAAACCAGTATCCTTTTTCGTACACTAGTATTATATTTTTATAACCGGTGTATTTAAAAACCTTTCTAAACTATAGAATATATTTTTTTTACTTTTTAATTTTATTTTCAGTTATAAAAAGAATGTCAATACCTAAATCGTAAAAAGAATAATTATAATTTTTAAAAGCTTCTTTTAATGCTTCTTTTTGTTCTTCTATAGAAGGAGATTTTTTTAATAAAGATACTGCAATTTTATCACTTAACCTTTCAAATTCTTTTGCTAATAATAAAAAATTTTTGCTATGATGAAAAGCAGTAACGCAAAAAACATAATCAAACTCTTTATCTTTAAAAGGAAAAGGAATAATATTAAAATCATAATATAAAGTTTTAACATTTCTTTTTTTTGCTTTTTCTAATAGTTTTTTAGAATTATCAATCCCAAAAATATTTTGATTTTTAAAAACTTCTTTTATTATCCCTGAACCACAAGCAACATCTAAAATCTTAACATCATCATCTTTTATATTAAATTTTTGTTTTATAAAATTGTATTTTTTTATTTGTTCTTCTGAATGCAATTCATCATAATTTTCAGAAATAACATCATAATAATTAAAATTGTTTTTTTCCATTTTTATCAATTAAGTGTCTGAACAACCAAACAATCCACAATAATACTTATTACATGGATCTGTTGTTGAACAACAGTTTCCTGCAAGATACCAACAACCATTTTGTAATCCATCATTAGGATCGTTAATGTCACATTGTTCATTTCCATTTTTTACTTTATCTCCACAATAATATGGTGAAGTACATGCATTATATCCATTACATTGACTATTACAACTTTGACTTCCTGGGTAACCTCCGTCATAATATACATTTGGATCTACAGTGCAACTTCTAGTGTTACTATCACAAACTTCGTTACCATTAATAATTCCATCTCCACAGTATGGTCCTACTTTTGTTTTTATTGTACAGTCATTAGCACAATATTGACAACTACCTCCATAAGGAGCATTACAATCTAAATCAGGAATGCCATCAGAATTATCATTATAATCGCATTGTTCAGGCCCATTTAAAGTTCCATCTCCACAAGATTCTGTTGGTATACAAGAATCATAGCTTAAACAATTACTACTACAAGTTTGAGTACCAGCATAACCATTAACAGTACAACTAGCTACATTAGTTTTAGGATCATTAACATCACAAACTTCAGGTCCATTTAAAGTTCCATCTCCACAAGATTCTGTTGGTATACAAGAATCATAGCTTAAACAATTACTACTACAAGTTTGAGTACCAGCATAACCATTAACAGTACAACTAGCTACATTAGTTTTAGGATCATTAACATCACAAACTTCAGGACCATCAACTATTCCATTACCACAAGTTTGTGAAGAAACATTTGTTTTTATTGTACAATCGTTAGCACAATAATTACAGCTACCAGCATAAGGAGCATTACAACTCAAATCAGGAATACTGTCAGAACTATCATCATAATCGCATTGTTCAAGTCCATTTAAAGTTCCATCTCCACAATATTCGTAGGTATAACAGGTACTATTATCATAATCCTTACATTCGCTGTTACAATAAAAATATCCATTATAATTATTTGAATCAACACAACCAGTTGTATTTGTGCCTGGATCTAAAGTATCGCATGTTTCTCCTATTTCTGTAACTCCATTTCCACATCCAGGAACGTAATTAACACAATCTTCAGGACAATAATAAACAGAAGATTCATCA
>WIAN01000058.1 GCA_015519985.1 Candidatus Woesearchaeota archaeon
ATTTTTCACAATTAGGAGTAGAAGAAGAAAAAAAGTTTAGAACAAAAATAAAAAATATTTTTAAAATAAACCATATAGAAAATTTAAAATTATAAACTTTATTATAATTATAATATAATTAATTATTATATTATTTCTATTATTCTTCATACTCTTTGTTAAAAACATCATACAACAATTTTGCTTTTTTACTACCTATCTTTTCTATTTTTTCAAAATCTTTAACACTAGAATTAGCAATATTCTTTATAGTTTTAAACTCTTTCAACAAAGGTTTAGAAAGCACAGAACCAAAACCAGGAATTGAAGAAATTAAATATTCTTGTATTTCACTCAAAGAATTTTTTGGTTTTTCAAAATGTTTTTGTAAAGGCCTATTGTTTTTCAATTGTTCTCTTCTAGCAATGTTTAAAAGAATACCTGCAGAATCTTTAACATTTTTACTAGGAATGAGTGTAATTCCAAAATCTACAGCAATAGAAGAAACAGCTCCTCTAATAGCATTAGGATGTAAATTTCTAATATTATAGATGTTTTCATAACCTTCAATTAACATTAAAGGTTTAGAATAATTTTGTTTTAAACTTTTAGCTTGAGATAATAATCTTCCATCTACAATACTATTAACAAAATCTTCAGCAGTTTTAAATTCAACACCAACATCACTGCTTAAAACAAAATCTGCAGACTCTAAAAGTTCCATTTTAATATTAACACCTAAATTTGAAAGTTCTTTAACAACAGGATTATTTTTTTCTCTAGAATCTACAAAAATAACAATGTCTTCAGAAATTTTATTGTATTCTTCTAAACTTTTATTAACACTAACATTATTATTTTTTAAATTAAACAAAGTTTTATTTATTTCTTTAAGATGATTATACATTTTTTTTTCTTTATGCCTAGTACTCCAAAGGTAAGCTTCATCTCTAGTATTTTTAGCAATGAGAATAATAACTCTTCCTTTTTCATTTCTTCCTGTTCTTCCTCTTCTTTGAATACTTCTAATAGCACTAGGAACAGGTTCATAAAAAATAACAGTATCAACTTTAGGAATATCTAAACCTTCCTCACCAATACTTGTAGAAACTAAAACATTAAATTCGTTTTTAGAAAATTTTTCTAACAAAAGTTTTTGTTCTTTTTGATTCAAACCAGAATTTTTCTTTTTAGCTTGGCCTACAAACAAAGCAGCTTTAACATTAGGAATTTTATTTAATTCTTCAACTAAAACAGAAGCGTTATCTCTATAATTGTTGAAAATTAAAATTTTAGACTCTTTATCAATAACAAAAGAATTTTTAACAATTTCTAAAAGTTTTAAAAGTTTAGGATGAAAAGTTTTCTTTTCAACTAAAGAAAGAGTTTTAACAAAAGCATTTCTAAAATTATCGTCAGAAACTAAATTTTTAGTAGCTTGAACTTTAGTAGTTTTAGCTTCATGAAATAATTGTTCAAAGTATTCTTTCAAAGCAAAAACTCCTTGACTTTCAGCAAGTTCAATAGCATGCTGTACTTTCATAGCTTCAGCAAGAATACTTAAAGCTTTTTTAACTTGATATTCAGAATTACCCTTAATGATACTATTCCTTAATTCTGCTTGTAATTTTAAAAGATCAGTTTTAGTAAGATTAACAGTAGAAGGTTCTCCTAAATATTCTCCTGCAAGTTTAACCTTTTCTTTAAAAGAATCTTTTAAAAGTTTAATAACTTCTTTCAAATTTTCAGGAATAGAAACATACTCATAAATAATTTTAACAGGCTTAACATATTTTTTAACATCAACATCATCATGAGTCCTCAATTCTACTTTTTCAATAAAAAGATTTTTTAAAATCTCCTCAATTTTTTCTTTTTCAGAACCGGGAGAAGCAGTTAAACCAACAATTCTTTGAAAAGAAGCTTGTTCAATGTATTTTTTAGCAAGCCAAACATAACTATAATCACCAGTAGCTCTGTGAGCTTCATCAAAACCAATTAGAGAAACATCTTTAAAAGAAAGTCTTCCTGTCAAAATATCGTTTTCTAAACCTTGAGGAGTAGAAAAAATGATTTTAGCATTTTCAAACAAAACTTTTCTCTTTTCAGGTTTAATTCTTCCAGTCAAAACAACTAAATCATTTTCATCAACATTAGTATTTTTTTTAAACACTTCAAAATATTGTTCAATCAAAGGTCTTGTAGGACCTAAAAGAAGAATTTTTTTATTAGGAAATAAGTTTAACCTGTGCAAAGCTAAAAGTACAAAAATATTAGTTTTACCAAGACCAGTAGGAAGAACAATAAGAGTATTATTATCTTTAGCAACATTAAAAATTTTTTCTTGATATTCTCTAGGAGTAAAAGTTGCAGAATACATAAAATATAAGAAAGCATTTGTTATTTAAAAATTTAATCTGTAAATGTCCAATGAAAAAGAAAAAAATTACGAAAAAATCTCAGAAAAATTTATAAAAAAAGTGAATAATTATGTTTTATGATTGATATGAAAAAATATTTTGAGAATGAAAACATAGTATTATATCATTCTGATGTTATAGATGCTCTTAAAGAAATACCTAAAAATAGTGTAGATATGATTTTTGCAGATCCTCCTTATTTTCTCTCAAATGGAGGTATAACTTGTAGAGCAGGAAAAATGGTTTCTGTAAATAAAGGGGATTGGGATAGATCTTCTGGTGTTGAAGAAGATCTGAATTTTAATATCAATTGGATAAAAGAAGCAAGAAGAGTTTTAAAAGAAAATGGTACTATATGGATTTCTGGAACAATGCATAACATATACCAAGTGGGTTATGCTTTAAAAAAATTAAAATTTAAAATATTGAATGAAATTGTTTGGTTTAAACCAAATGCACCTCCTAATCTGAGTAAAAAATATTTTACTCACAGTCATGAAACTGTTATATGGGCTAGGAAACACTCCTTTATAAGTCATAAATATAACTATGAAATTATGAAAGAAATTGAAGATAAACTTAACCCTAAAGGGAAACAATTGAGGGGCGTATGGGTTATTCCATTAACTCCTAAAAGAGAAAAAGTTTATGGACATCATCCAACTCAGAAACCATTAGAGTTGTTAAAGAGAATCATACTTTCATCTACAACTGAAAACGATGTTATTTTAGACCCTTTTGTAGGAAGTGGAACAACAGCAGTAATAGCAACAAAATATAAAAGAAAATTTATAGGTATAGATAAAGAAAAAAAATATTTAGACCTCACATTAAAAAGATTAAGAATAAAACAGATAAAAAAAGAAGAATATATAAATAAGAAAAAATAATTATAAAAATATGAAAATAGAAATACCTAAATTTATAAAATGGGCTGGGGGAAAATCTCAATTACTAAAACAATATGATTCTTTATTTCCAAAAAAGTTCAATAATTATTATGAACCTTTCGTGGGGGGCGGAGCAGTATTTTTTTATATAAAACAAAAATATAAACCAAAAAAAATTATGATTTCAGATATAAATGAGGAATTGATAGATACTTACACAATTATTAGAGATGATAGTAAAAGATTAATAGTAGAATTAAAGCAACATAAAGAATATCACCAAGTAGAAGGGAAAAAATATTATCTTACAATAAGGTCTGCAAACCCAAAAGAACTTCCAAAATTAGAAAGAGCAGCAAGATTTATTTATTTAAATAAAACATGTTATAATGGATTATACAGAGTAAATTCAAAAGGACAATTTAATGTTCCTATGGGGAAATATAAAAATCCCGATATTATACAAGAAGAAAAAATAAAATTAGCATCAAAACTTTTGAAAGGCGTAGAAATAAAAAGAATGTCTTTTGAAAAAATAGTTAACTATGCAAAGAAAGGAGATTTTGTATATTTTGATCCTCCCTACTATCCAGAAAAGAAGAGCAGTTTTACAAAATACACTAAAGAAGCATTTTTAGAGGAAGAACAAAAAAAGTTGTTTAAAATATTTAAGGAACTTGATAAGAAAGGAGTTTTAGTTATGGAAAGTAATAGTAATACGGAATTTATAAAAAAGTTATACGAAGATTACAATATACATTTTGTAGAAGCGAACAGAATGATTAACAGTAAAAGCGAAGGAAGAGGAAAAATAAAAGAAATTGTCATAACGAATTATTGAGGTTTTTTAAATGGCTGATAATGAAGCGTGGGAAGAAATTTTTAAGTACAAAAAATTGCTGGATTATGATTTTAAAGAACCTGTATATATTACAGCAGAAGATATAAAGAATGCTACAAAGAAATTTAAAGCAACCAAAAAAAGAGAACCAAGAATATTATGCAAACAAGATACTAGAGAAGATAGGCCTGAAATTTTTAAGAAAAAGGGCCTATTTATATTGCCAGTAAGAAATGGAAGGTATGTTATACTAAAAGGAGAAGGATATGTTGATATTCCAGAAATAAAAAGTCAACTAGAGATATACAATTCAAAGTTAGATTTTAATTTGAAATCGTCAAAAATAGGGAATTCTGAAATGCAACATGTAGATTTTGCTTATGCATCTAGTTTAATAAGACACTTCGTAGAAGATCCCAGTTTGGTGCTTACGATAAGAGGTAGAAAGTACACTCCTCAATTCGAATTTTATATAGGAAAGAATAAAATTTCTGTTGAAAAAGTACAGACAGAAGTAGATGCTGGATATGAAGGAAAGGATAAAATTGTATTAGTAGAAGCAAAAAATAAGAAAGCAAAAAATACAATCGTAAGACAGTTATATTACCCATATAGACAATGGAAGATAAATACAGGTAAAGATATTGTTTTGTTATTTTTTGAAAAGATAAGAGAAGAATATCATATATGGCAATATGAATTTGAAGATGAAGAAAGATATGACAGTATAAAATTAAAGAAGAGTAGAAGATATGTAATTAAATAAATCTTTTTCCATTACTTTTATAAACTTTGTTTTTTTCTTATTTTTTTTATGGAGTGGAATGTTTTTGATGTTCTTAATGGTTTTTCTGAAGAAAAACTTTTAGAGGAAGTTGATGTTATTGTTAATAATATTTTGTCTTATAAAAAGTATTTTAAAAAAAAAGTTTTTGTTGATCCTAAAATTGTTTTTGAAGTTTTAAAGTTGAAAGAAAAACTTTCTGATTATAGTAGTAGGTTGAATGCTTTTTATTATTTACAATATTCTGTTAATGTTAAAAATACTGTTTTTTTGTCTAAAATGAGCGTTTTAGAACAAAAGTTTTCTGAATATGATAATGAATTAATGTTTTTTTCTTTTTGGATTAAAAGTTTAAATAAAACTGTTGTTGAAAAATATTTTTCTTACGATTTTTTAAAGCCTTATAAAAGATTTTTTTATAATATTTTAGAAGGTAAAAAATATTCTTTATCTGAAAAAGAGGAAAAGGTTATTAATCTTAAAGATATTTCTAATTCTAATAGTGAATTGTATGTTTTATTCACTAATAGTTTTGTTTTTGATTTTAAAAATAAAAAAATTAATAGGGAAGAATTGCAAAAATACATTTTAGATAAAAATCCTGTTTTTAGAGAAGAAGCTTATAATGTTTTGTATGAAAAGTTTGTTGAAAATGATGTTTTATTATCTGAATTTTATAAGTATATTGTTTTAGATTGGTATAATGA
>WIAN01000059.1 GCA_015519985.1 Candidatus Woesearchaeota archaeon
AAATTATCATATCCCTCTATTCCTTCTGTTTTTTTTCCTATTTTTCTTTCTAACATTAAATTGTTTTAGAAATTAATATTATTTAAAGTTAGAATATATAAAACATATAACTATCTAATTATATATTTTTATAATATAAATATAGAATGTGAAATTATGAAACGTGTAATGTGATATGCACCGGCCGGGATTTGAACCCGGATCGCTGCCTTGGAAGGGCAGAATCATAGCCGTTAGACCACCGGTGCTAATAAAATTTGAAAGTAATTTTTAGAGAATGTTTTTTATTTATAAAATTTTTGATTAATAATTTTTTATATAATTTTATTTTTTTTTATTTTTCTTTACTTTTATTTTCAATTTTATTTTTTTATTCTTTTTTTTCTTCTTTTTCTAAATATATTTTTACTGCTTCTAAAATTATATTTACTGCTTCTTCTGCTGTTATGTTTGTAGTGTCTATTATTAAATCATAATTGTGCATGTCATCTAGTCTTATACTATAATATTTTTTGTATCTTCTTTCGTCTGTTGCTTGTCTTTTTAATAAATGTTCATAAGCTTCATCTACATCTATGTACTTTTCTTCTTCTCTAAAATCTTTTAATATTCTTTCTGCTGCTACTCTTAAGTCTGCTTTTAAAAATACTTTTAAACTGTTTTTTATAAAATACCATCCTAATCTTGATACTACTACAATATTGTCTCTTGTTTGTCCTAATTCTTCTTGAAATTCATCAACTTCATGATCCGTCCAGAATTCTTTTTCTCCTATTAAGTTTAATTCTTCTAATGTTATTCCTCTCTGTTTTGCCATTTCTCTTCTCATTTCTCCTATAGAATACAATTTGTATTTTAATTTTTCACTCAATATTTTTCCTACTGTATCTTTTCCTGCTCCTGGAGTTCCACTTATTGTTATTATCATTTTTATCAAAAATAAATTTTATTTTTTTTATTTTGTTTTTTATTTATTTTCTACTGCTTTTTTTATTTTTTTGTGTTTTTATTCTTCTTTTTTTTCTTTTATTAATTCTGATAGTATGTCTGCAAATGCAGGTCTTGTTATGAATACTCCTATTGAGATTCCTATTATTGTTGTTAATGCAAATCCTTTTAACATTCCTGCTCCTGCACTCATTAATGGAAGCATTGCTACTAGTGTTGTAAAGTATGCTCCTAATATTATGAAAAATGCATTTTTTATTTTTTCTTTCCAAGTTAATTTTCTTTTTGTGTTTTCTTTATTTAATGTTTCGTCTGTTATAACTATTTGATCGTCTACTCCTGTTCCTATTGCTACTATTATTCCTGCTATGCTTACTAAGTCTAAATTCCATCTTATTAATGCTGCTATTCCTAATATTATGAATACTTCTGATAATCCTGTTATTATTATTGGTATTGATAATACTGCTTTTTTATAAGCAAAAGTTAATATTATTATGACTGCTATTAATGCTATTAATCCTACTAACAATGCATTTTTTAAAAATTCAGCTCCTAATGTTGGACTTATATTGTCTATTTGTACTATTTTTAATTTTACAGGTAATTTTCCTGTTTCTAATATTGTTTGTAATTTTTTCATTTCTTCTAAAGCGATTTGTTGTGCTTCTTGTACAGTCAATCCTGATCCTGATCCTGAAATTCTTATGTTTGTTACTGCTGCTCCTTTTAATCCTGCTCCTATTCTTAATTCGTCTACTTTTTCTCCGTCTAAATATAATGTTAAATTTTCACTTAAGAAACTTTCACTTCCACTTGGTATTACAGCTAAATCTTTTGTATATTCTGCTTGTCTTTTTGCTGCTTCTGGGCTTAAAGATATTTCAAATGAAAAAAAGCATATTGTTCCTTCTGCTGTTTCTTGACATCCTCTGAAAGGGTCTAATCCTGAACATGTTGCTGATCTGCATACATAAGTTATGTCTTTTCCTCCTTCAAAAACAACGTTGTTTTTTATTTTTGCTTCGAATTTTCCTTGTTTTGATAATAAATCTTTTATTTCTTGTGAATTTATATTTGATAATTCTACTAAAATATATTGGTTTCCTAGTAAGTCTGAACTTGGTCTTACTATTACTTCTGACAATCCAAATGCATTCAATCTTTGTTTTATACTGTCTATTGTTCTATCATACAATTCTTTTGATATTGTATTGTTTGTACTGTTTGTATCTATTTTTAATAGTACTCTTGTTCCTCCTGCTAAGTCTAATCCTAATCTTAAATTGCTTTTAGGAGCATTTGATACATACAATCCTATTTCTTGAGGAGAAAATATTCTTGTATATTTTTGTTTTAATTGTGTGACATTTATTTTGTTATTAATATTATTTGTTATGTTTGTTGTACTTTCATTATTGTTTGTTTCGTTTATTGTTTCATTTATTTTTTGTAATAAAGAATTGTATTCTTCTTCATATTTTTCTTTATCAAAGTAAGTTAAGTTTATTCCATAAGTGTTTTTGTTTGTTGTTAATACGAAACTATCTCCTTTTTTTATTTTTAAAATTGCGTTGTTATAATCGTCTATGTTTTCTATTTTGTAAGTTGTAAAATTGTATAGTATTTCTTTTATTACTTCTTTTTGTACTGGTTGTAAACTTGGATCTGGGTTTTGTATTCCTGCGTAGTAAGCAGGAGAATCTTTTACTACTCCATTTATTGCTACTCCTTTATTTAGTGGAGCTGGATGTATTGCTATTAAAGAAAATAATAATGCTATTATTAATATTATTACTCTTGTTTTTAATAATATTTTTTTCATTTTACTTCATCTTCTATTCGTTTTGTTTTTTTGTTTTATATTTCATTTTTTTTATTTTTGTTATTTTTTTAAATATTATTTTATTATTGTTTTTATTTTTGTCTATGTTTTTTTTCTATTGTTTTTATTAATATTGGAGCGTTAAACATCCAAGTGTTTAATATGTCTAACATTATTCCTATAAAGATTATTAACATTATTTGTTTTATTATTGGATTATTGCTTAATAAAAATCCTGAAAGTGTTGCTACTAGTGTTGTTATTGACATTATTAATCCTGTTTTCATTGCATTAAAAGTTTTTTCATACAATTCTTTTCCTTTCGTTTTTAATATTCTTGTTGTTAATAATATATCTGTATCTACACTGTAACCTAATAACATTAAAAATGCTGCTATTCCTCCTACTGAAATTTTTATTCCTAATAAATTTGTTATTGTTATTGTTTCTACTATATCTGCTAATGCCGCAAATACTACATAAAAACTTGGCAAAGGTTGTCTGAATAATATGAATACTACTATTGCCATGAATAAGAATGCTAATATTAATGCTATGAATGATTCTTTAAAGAAACTTTTTCCTAATGTTTCTCCTATGAATTGTATGCTTATTTGTTCTTTTTTAACATTATAATTTTGTGATATTAAATCTATTATTTCATTTATTTTATTCTGATCTTGTACTGTGCTTTCTACAAAATAACCGTAGCCGTTTGAAGATCTTGTTTCTCTTATTACTATTTCTTCATTTGTTACTGTTTTTACTTTTTCTTCTAAAGTGTTAATGTTTATTTTTTCTTGTGAAAAAAAGCTTATACTTACTCCTCCTGATAGTGTTATGTCTTTTAAGAATAAAGATCCTGTTGTAGTATACTTGTATGATAAAAATATTATAGAAAAGATAAAAAATATTATCATAACATACATTCCTACTGTTGAAATTTTTTTGTATAAAGAATATTTTTTTTTCAAATTTTCATTTTCCATTCTTACCATCAAAAATAAATTTTACTTTTATTTTTTTTACTCTTTTCCTTTTGTTTTTGTTTTTTATATTTAAACTTTATCAATTTTAAACTTTTTGACTATTAATTATAAATTTTTATTTCAATCTTACTGCATCTAAATTTCTTGGTGCTGAAGTTTCTATTCTGAACTTTTTGTATATTGTTGATGCTAAATCTAACGTTCTTGATGCTTCTCCATGATTTAATATTATTCTTCTTGGTCTTGGATCGCATCTTGATACAAAATTTAATAGTTGTCTTCTATCGCTGTGTCCTGAAAATCCTTCAAATGTTGCTACATCACAATTCAATTTTAACACTTCACTTTTTGTTCCTTCTACAAACATTATTTCTCTTTCTCCTCTTTGTATTCTTCTTCCTAAGGATCCTTCTGCTTGGTAACTTACAAATATTAAAGCGTTTTTACTATAAGGTCCTAATGCTTTTAAATATTCTACTGATGGTCCTCCTTGCAACATTCCTGAGGTTGCTAGTATTATACAACTTCCTTCTTCTTCTATTACTTGTTTTCTTTCTTTTGTAGAACCTACTCTTTTTAATACAGGATTTAAAAATGGATTGTCATCTTTATGGAATACTCTTTTTCTTATTTTTGAATTTAAAAATTCAGGGTAAGCAGTGTGTATTGCTGTTACATCCCATACCATTCCATCTACATATATTGGTATTTCTTCTAACTCTCCTCTTTTTATTGCATCTTCTATTACTACCATTACTTCTTGTGCTCTTCCTACTCCTAAAACTGGAACTAATACTTTTCCTTTTCTTTGTATTACTTCTTTTATTTTTTCTATAAATGCTTTGTCTGTTTCATCTTTGTTTGGAAGTATATTATCTTTTCCTCCATAGGTAGATTCTAAAAGCATACTTTCTAATCTTGGGAATTTTGTTACTGCTGGATCTAATAATGCTGTTTTTCCATATTTTATATCTGCAGTGTATAAAAAGTTGTGTAATCCATTTCCTATATGCATATGTACCATTGCACTTCCTAATGTGTGTCCTGCATTGTATAATGTTATTCTTACATCTGGAGTTATGTCTGCTACTTCATTATAGTTTAATGTTATTGTGTGTTTTACCATTTCTTTTACATGTTCTGCTTCATATATTGGTTCTTTTCCTTCTTGTCTCATTATTTTTATATAGTCTAATAATAATAGTGCTGCTACATCTCTTGTTGGTTCTGTCATATATACAGGACCTTTGTAACCCATTTTAAATAAATAGGGCAAGAAACCTGAATGGTCTAAATGTGCATGACTTAATATTACTGCATCTAACTCTTCTATTCTAAATTCTGGAGCGTCTAATAAAGGATATGGTTCTCTGTTGTTTGCTACATCTACTCCACAATCTAATAGTACTCTTGATTCTTCTGTTTGTAATAATAACGAAGATTTTCCTACATGTCTTCCGCTTCCTAAATATGATAGTCTTACCCATTCATTTTTTCTTTCTCTTATCCAACCGTCATAAATTCTTTGTCCTATTTTGTGTAAAAATTTTCTTCTAAAATCCGATTCTTTATATAATATTCCTCTTATAGAATCTATTATTTTACTTTTTACTGCTGGTTTTCTTTTTATTATAGGAACCCATAATGTTTTTTCTCTTATTTCTTGTAATATTTGTCCATTTTTTCCTATTACTAATCCTGGTTTGTCTGCTTCTATTGTTACTATGCTTCTTTGAGGGTCAAACAATACATTTCCTACTTCTACTTCTTTTGGTATTAATTGTAATATTATTTCTTCTGCTTTTTCTTCATCTAATGTTAAACTTGGATCTGGTCTTAACTCTACTCTTTTTTTAAAATCATTAACTATTTTTTTTATTATACTTTGTGAGTTTAAAAAATAATTTTTATCATTTGTATAAAATACTATGTTTGATGCTTCAAATTGAGAATCAGATATTTTTTCTTTATCTAAATATTTTAACATTTCTTTTAGAATTTTACTCACTCTATTTCACCTTGACATTTTTATTCTTAGTTTTTATTTATTCTATTCATTCTTTATTTTTTTCCTTATCGCTTTTTTTATTGTTATTATTTTTTTTAGATTTAGATTTTTGTAATACTAAACTATTTTTTAGAAGCAATTTTATTTTTTATTATATTTTAATATTATTTTAAAATTAATTGTTTTTAACATTTTTAATCAAAATTTTTTTTTATTGTTTTATCTATCATTTTTACTTCTCCTTCTCTTGGTAGTACTAATATTTTATATCCATTTCCTGAACCTATATCTCTTTCTAATGCTGCTTTTAAAGAATTTTCTGCTAATTCTATTGCTTCTTTTTCTGATAAATCTTTTTTATAATTTGCTTCTAATACTCCTAATACGTATGACATTCCTGAACCTGAAGAATAAAAATCTTTTACTTCACTTAAAGAACCGTCTGGAAATACATCATATATTTTTTCTCCTGTCTTATCAACTCCTCCAACTATAAAATGAGCTACTCCTCCAGTAGTTCTTATTGTATTGTAAGTTAAATTTGATAACAATCCTGCAACTTCTTCTACTACTATTTTTCTTCTTGTTTCTAACTCTTTTAATTTTATTTGTGCTTTTATTAATTTTAAAATATTTTGTATTTCAGAAACAGAACCTGCTATTGTTACTGCTATTTTATCTTTTATTAAATGTACTTTTTCTACATCTTTTTGTACTATCGTATAACCTGCTGTTGCTCTTTTATCAGCAGCTAATATTACTCCGTTTGAATATTTTAATGCTAATGTTGTAGTACCTGTTTTTAAAAAATCTTTTTCTGACATAAAATTTTACCCCCAAAAAAATTAAATTATAAAATTAGTAATTGTTTTAGAATGAATAAAAAAAAGTTAAATTGTTTAGTATTTAAATCTTTTGTTTTTTATAATTTTTTAAATAAGCATTTAAAGGTAATATTGTTTATTCATTTCTATGTCTTTGTAATTTGTATATTGTTTTTATTTCTTCTAATGTTGTTGTTTCATCAATACTTTTATCATCTCTTAATTTTATTATTCTTGGAAATCTTAATGCAAAACCGCTACTGTAAGATTCTGATTTTTGTATTTCTTCCATAGCAACTTCTACTACTATTTTTGGTTTTACTTTTACTTCTTTACCTTTTTCTTCTATTATTAAAGGTTTTAACATTTCTGTTAATTGTTTAAAAGTTAAACCTTCTTCTTCTTTTTCTTTTAAACCAGAACCCACTTTTCCTATTGTTAAAAATTCATCTCCACTCCTTACTCCAACTATAAAACTTGAAATCCAATTTGATCTTTTTCCTTCCCCATATTCTCCTCCCAAAATTACTAAGTCTAAAGTGTCTAATATTGGTTTTATTTTAACCATATATCCAACTCTGCTTCCTGGCTTGTAGATTCCTTCTAAATTTTTAGCCATTAAACCTTCATTTCCTTCTTCTAAACTTTTGTTATAAAATTGTTGTGCTTCTTCTAAATTATCTGTTAATAATGCATTTGACAATTCAATTTTATTTTCTTCAACAATAACATTTTCTTCTAACAGTTTTCTTCTTTCTTTAAAATGAGTATTCAATAATTCTTTATCTTCTAATAATATTATGTCAAAAATTTTTGGTTTTACAGGTAATAATTCTGAAAGTTTTATTATATCATATTTTCTTTTTATTCTTTGAGAAATTTTTTGGAAAGGTAAAGCTTTTTTTGTTTCAGGATCATAACCTATAAATTCAGAATCTAAAATAATTTTTTTTGCTTTAATATTCTTTTTTAAATAAGGCAAAACGTCAGGAAATTGTTTAGTAACATCTTCTAATTTTCTTGTAAATAATTTTATTTCATCATTATTTTTATGTATTTGAACTCTAAAACCATCATATTTATATTCAAACATAGCAGGTTTTCCTACTGTGGAAAAGCTTTCTTGGACATTTTTTACTCTTTGAGCTAACATTAATTTTATAGGTCTGAAAATTTTTATTTTTATAAATTTTTCAAAATCTTCAGGATGATATTTTAAAATTAAAGCAATTTCACTTTCATCATTTAAAATGTCAAAAGCCAATTGTACTTTTTCAGACAAATCTTTAGGTATTAATAACTCATCAGTTTCTCTATGCTCCCATTCTTTTATAATAAAAGATAAAATTAAAGAATCTCTTAATATTCCTTCTCCTATACCTGCTCTTAAATCTCCTATTAAAAGTCTTACTAAATATTTCACTTCCAAATCTTTTGCTCTGCTTAAAAAACCAATAATTATTGTTAATTTTTTATCTACACTTTTTTCTCCTGTAATTTCAGGAAATTTTTGTAAAGCATTAAAAACTTCTTTTAAAGTTAAACTTTTAGAAAACAAAGACATTTGTTTTTCTTTTTTAGATAAAGATTGAGCAACCAAACCTAAATCTCCTTTTTCTTTCCATAATTTTTCTATTTTTTCTACAGAAGAATTATAAGTTTTACTAATAGCTTTTAAAACTAGTTTTGAAGAAACACCAATATCTAAAGTAATATACCTAGGAAAAAAGTTTCCTTGCAAAGCTAAAGGTAAAATTTTAACATCTTCATCATCTAAATTTTTAAAAACTTCAGCAATTAATTTTGTCTTATCATACCTTTTAGAAACACTTTCTAATTTAAACATTAAATCAGCATAATCTTTAAACAACATAAAAAAAAGTAATATAAAATACAATATAAATGTTTTGAAAAAAAAATAATAACTTATTTTCCTAATTCATTTTCCAAAATAGTTAAAAAATACTTCTGTTAGACCAGGAAAACCAGTAGCATAAACGCTTCCTAAAACGCCCGAATTATAAGGATAACCATAAAGGTTTAGTTCTCTTCTGTCAGGGAAGAATTTGTTTTTGGTAAGATGATGTAATCTTCCATAGAATTCTGTTGCAACAAATCTCATAGGTAAACCATTCCAATCTACTTTTATATCTCCATAGAATGCTTTCAACTGTCCTAAAAGTAAAAATTGTAATATAGGATCTGTTGGTGTAAAACAATAATCTTTTTCAGATTCTAAAAAGCGAATTTTTCCAGAACCATTTATATATCCTTCTCTTGTTTTTTTAACTTCTAAACATTCTAAAAGATGTTCATGTTTTTCATGAGCATGCTTTGCACCTATAGATGTTGTAAATTTGACTAATCGTCCATTAACAACTTTTTTGAAAGCATTGTTATTTTTAGATATTGCATAAATAAATCTTTCTACAGCGTAGTTTTCTAAAGTTAATAAAAACATGTCTCTTACTTTTTTATGTCCTACTAACATTGAAGCAGCCAATACTTCATCAAACTCTCCAAAATTAGAGGAAAAATCAATACCATATTTTTCTCTGAAAATGTTTCCATACCGTTTATCTGCTTCATCTAAAAGTTCTCTGTATCTATCATAAGTATAATCATCTACTCCTTTAACAATTGTATCTAAAGTATCATGTAATCTTAAAACTAAAGGTCCCCAAGGACCTAAAATAAGAGAAGCAAAAGCAAAAGCTAAAGAATCTGAAGTTCCTAAACCTTTTTTCAATCTTACATAAGCCCATTCATATTCGTAAAGATTCTCTTTTAAAAATTTTTGTTCTCCAGGAGCAATTATTATAACTCCTTTTTTTATGAGTTCATCTATTTCACTTTGAGAATAAAATCTGTCCGGTCTTGAAAGCTCTTTTAAAGATAATCCTAATTCATTTAACTTTTTTATATTAACAAAATAGTTTTCTCCTCCTGCTATTGATAACACATCACCCAAAAAAGTTTTTCCAAAAACTCCTGTAGTTTTTTGTCTAAAAGTATAACTGTCCATTAAATATAAAGCCATTGCTTGAACAAAAATTGGGAGAGGAACATTAAATAAAAAGTCAGCTTCTTCTTTATAACCTTTTTCAACTAAAAGGTTATATTCTAAACCTCCGAAAAATTGTCTCATATCGACAAAATCAGGAGCTTCAGAAAAAACGCCTATAATTTTTTCAAGTGTTTCATGTAAGATTTTTCCTCTCTTTTTTCTAAGATTATATACAAAAGATTCTGGATCATTACCTTCCAGACCAAAAGTTTTTTTTACTTGACTAGAATTAAAGAGTATTCTTGATAATTCATTCAAAGTTATTTTAGAAAAATAATCAACCCATAGTTGTGGTTCTAAAAAAGTAAAATGCCCGTGTCCTTCATGAGCAGAACCAAGAACACTTATAGGAATAAGTAAATCAAGAAGATTTTTAGGAAAAGAAGAAGGAGCTGATTTTGCATTAAAAGAATTAACAACAGTAGACAAAATAATATGAGGTGGATTCGAATAATCAACAATATTAGAAACAGGTTTCTTTACACCAAAAACACTTTCTAAGGATTTAAGTTCTTCAGGAGTAAATTCTTCTTCAGATAAAACAACTCTCTTATTTCTTCTAACTGCCACTATGAAAATTAAAAACCTTTTTTATTATAAAAACATTTCCTATATGTTTTATATGTTCTTCTTGTTTTAGGGACGATTATTTTATTCTTTTACTATTATTTCTATTTTTTCTTTGTTTTTTATTGCTTTTTCTAATAGTTTTCCTATTTTGTTTTTTGTGGTTAATTCTACTATTCCTTTTTTTCCTATTTGTACTGTCATTAAATAATCTCCTTCTAAATAAATGTCTGCTTGTTTATGAGCATTTTTTTTGTCAAATTGTATTATTATTTTGTTTTTTTGTATAAAAATGTCGTATTCTTCATTTAACATTATTTCTTCGCTTTCTTTTGGATGTTCTTCTAAACTTTTTACATCTATGCTTAATCCTAATTCTTTCTCTATTTTGTTTATGTGACTTCCTTGTTTTCCTATTATTTTTGATATGCTTTTTTCAGGAACATATACTGTTGCTTTTCTTTCTGAATTCATTATTACTTTTGCTTTTTTATCTATGTTTTTAAAATAGTCTTCTACTGTTTTTTCTGCTAATTTTAAATGAGGACTTTTTTCTTTTTCTACTTCTTTTACAGGTACTACTACTGTTTCTTCTCCGTAAGAATACAATTCATATTCTGGAACATTATTTTCAAAATCTGAAACTACTACTACTGGTCTTGCTAAATCTTCTTCTGTCATTCCTGCAGGTACTTTAACTGTCATTTTTAACGACAATACTTTTTCTGGCTGTCCATTTTTTATGAATATTACTGTGTCTATTACTTGTGGTATTACTCCTAATTCTATTCTTCCTACAAATCTTTGTATTGCATCTATTGGGTTTGTTGCATGTACTACTCCAGCCAAACCTATTCCTGAAAGTCTTAAATCAGAAAATAATTGGAAGTCTTTTGTATTTCTCATTTCATCAAATAAAGTATAATCTGGTCTGCTTAATAATAAGATGTCATGTATTTCATCAAAACTTCCATGACTTATTGCGTATTGTGTTATTTCATCTGGCAATACTAAATCTCTTGGAGCTTCTATTGTTTTTACTACTTTTTGTTTTTTAGAATAATATTCTACTAGTGCTTGTGCAAATGTACTTTTTCCCATTCCTGGACTTCCTGCTATTAGTATTCCTTCTGCTTGTTCGTCTAACCTTTTCATTAATTTTTCTGAAAGGTTATAATCTTCTAAAGATAATTTTTTTACAGGTCTTACTGCTGTTATTTCCCAACCGTCTGAGAATGGAGGTCTTGTTATTACTATTCTATAATTTTGAAATTGTACTATTGTACTTCCTAACCTGTCTATTTCTACAAAAGCATCTTTTGTATGTTCTGCCTCTTCTATTATTTCATTAGAATAGTCTTTTATTATATCTGAATTTAACTTTTTGTTAGATAATTTTTCAAAAGTCCAAGATCCTGGTTTTCCTTTTTTAGCAATAGGATAAGTGTTTTCTCTTAAATGAACACTCATAGTTGTTTCATCAAAATATTTTTCAATTTTTAATTTTCTTCTTTTTTCTTCTTGTTGATAATATTTTACTTTCATTCCTTTTGCTCTTGCTACTTCTGCTTGTACTTTGTCTGCTGTAAAAAAGTAAGCGTCTTCTTCATAAGCTATTTGCCTTATTAGAGCATCTATATCTCCTAACTTTGCATTTTGTATTTGATGAATGTTAGGCCTTACACCTTCATATTCTATTGTAAAATTAAATTTTTCCTTTAATTCTGAAAGTTTTTTTAACTCTTCAATTCCTAAATATCCTTTTGCTTTGTGCTGATTAGCTTGATGTTCTAATTCTGCAATTACAGCTTCATGAATAATAATCCTTTCAAAAGACAAC
>WIAN01000060.1 GCA_015519985.1 Candidatus Woesearchaeota archaeon
ATTTAAGATACTAAAAATTGTGTTTAATTTATTATAGAAATAAAAAATAAAAATTTTTTATTGCTTTATTCTTTCCAATAAAAGAACTTTTTATGCTTCGTATTCTTTTATCAATTTATATAATTTATTCAAATGATCTTTAATGTATCCTAGTCTTCCTTCAGAAGGTGATGATCCTCCCGCCTGAACTAACTCCAGATTATACTCAGAATAAATTTGTTGTGTTCCTTCTAATCCTGCTCTAAGGGCATGATTAAATATGTGATCAATTACTGGTTTTTTTTCTATGAAATTTTCAGGCGTTAGTCTTCCTTCTCCATCTCCAAGAAGTTCTTCTAATGTTTTTAAAATTTCTTTTTTTTGTGCCATATTTGTTGGATAGATCTTTGGTTTTATAAAATTTTTGATTCATTACTACTTTAAAGTTGTATTGTGGGTTTGTTTGTTATATTGCTATTTTAAAATCATAAGTTATATCTGCTAGCAAAATCATCTACTTTTATGAATTTTCCTTTTCTTATTCTATTGAGTTTGTCTAAATATTCTTTTTTTATTTTTTTCATAAAACTACTTTTATTTTTTCTTTTTTAAACTTTTTTTACTTTTAACCAAAACATTTATAAAAGGAACATTTATCCAATTTTGTTTATGGCAAGATTAAGAAAATTTGTAGCTTACAGAAGACTTGAAAGACCTTACACTAGAATTTCAAAGTTTAAACAAAAAGCGTATATTAAAACTAAACCTAACATTAGAATTGTAAGGTTTGATATGGGAGAAAAAAACAAATCTTTCCCTATTAGAGTTTCTTTAATTTCAAAACAAGGATTACAAATTAGACAAGAAGCAATTGAAGCTGCTAGATTAACAGCTGTTAGATTTTTAGAAAAAAGAATTGGAAAAACAGGTTATCATTTTAAAATTAAAATTTTTCCATTTCATGTTTTAAGAGAAAATCCTTTAGCTAGTGGAGCAGGAGCAGACAGGTTAAGTACTGGAATGAAGATGAGTTTTGGTAAACCTATTGGTATTGCTGCTCAAATTAGAGAAGGACAAGAAATTTTTTATATAGATACTGTTCCTGAAAGAGTTGCTTTGGCAAGAAGAGCATTAAAAAGAGCAACTTATAAATTTCCAGGAAACTATACTATTATAGAAACAAAATTAGAATAAACTCTTTTTTTATATTTCTTCATCTATTTTTTCAGCTATTTTTTTTAATTCTTCAAATAATTTTTTAGTTTCTTTTTCAAAAAAGTTTATTATGTCTTTCATATTTTTTTCTTTCAAATAATACTTGTTTTTTTCTTTTTCTACTAAACCGAAAACTATAAATTTGTTTAAATGATGTATCACTGTTCCTCTTGTCAAATTTAACTTGTAAGCTAATTCGTCAGAAGTTGATTTTTGATTTTTTTTAGCATCTTTTAACAATTCTAAAAATAATCTATACATGCTACTATCATAATCTCTTACAGGAAATAACCCTATACTTTCACAAACCCATTTTATATTATAATTTAACTCGTCTTTTTCTTTATTTATCCAGTTTAAAAACAATTTTTTTTCAAATATTTTTTTCATAAAATATAATGTATTGTTCTTTTTATATAAATTTTTTGAATATTTTTAAACAAAAACTTTTTAAATAAGAATGTTTTAAATCATAATAAATATTGTTAGAGGTGTTTCGTTTGAAAAAAGCTGCTTTACAAATGTCTGTTCAAAGTATTATTGTTTTTGTTTTGGCTTTTATTGTTTTAGGAATTCTTATAGCTTTAATACAAGGAATGTTCGATCCTTTAAAAACACAAATTAAAAGATTACCTTTAAGTGTAGATTTAGGAGTAGAACCTACTGTTGATAGACCAATAGTAGTTGAGAATGGAGATTTAAAATTAGATTATGGAAAACCTTCTCCTATAAGATTTGCATTGTATTATAACGGCATAGATTTAGACGGTGATAATGCTGAAGATTCTTTAACTTCTGAAGATATGAATGCTTTTATAAGTTTTAAAATTAC
>WIAN01000061.1 GCA_015519985.1 Candidatus Woesearchaeota archaeon
GAAAATAACAGCATTTACAGGTTTAATATTCTTTTTAATGCTTTTAGCATTAATAATATTCCCACATATAAATTATAATTATAGAATTTATTTGACAATAATAACAGTTATAATTGTAATACTTTCTAATATTGATTTTAAAGGAAAAAATAAAAAAGAAAAGAACAAAGAAAAAAATAAAATTGAAGTTAAAAAAGAAAAAACAGAAAAGAAAGAAAAATAAAAAAAATAGTTAGTTAAAATAAAATATTTGTTCTTTAAAACAGAAAACTTTATAAATAACCACTACATAGTAGTATTTATGGTTCGTTATATTGATATTGGAGCACTTACTGATGTTGTTTTAGGTAATTATAATGCTACTTTTAATAGAAGAATGATTGTAGATTTTAAAGAAGAAGGTTATAAAATTCCTTTTTTGGTTTTGCCAGAAGGTTTTGATGAAGAAAAATATGAAATGAGGTTTTCACCAAGAAAAAAAGAAGGTAAAGGAGTAAGAATACCTTCAAATTTTAACATTAGTAATCTTGAAAGAGAACTTTTATCTTTGCAACCAGAAGTTGGATCTTCTCCTTATGGAAAAGTTAATTCTGTTGATGTTCCTTTAGCTGTTGTTAAAAAAGGGCGAGATGATTTTACTTTTGGTGTTTTACATTATGTACTCCCAGAATATACTATTGAAGGAGAAGAAACAGGAAATTATGGTGTTGGGGTTGTAGCAGGATATTTGTCTGGAAACGTTTTTATGCCTTTGAAATATCTTTCTCTTCCAACTAATGCTGGAAAGGTAATAGTAACTCCTTATGGTTTAGAAAGAGAAGATGAAGAATTTTATAAACAATTTGTTGAAAAAGTTATTGGAAAAAAATATTTGGATGGAAAAGTTAGAACTAATAGTTTGTTTGAAGAACTATTAAATGAATATGGTCCTAATGAAAATAAAGAGCCAATACAACCTTCTTTATTTTAATTATTTTTATCCATTCTTTTAAAACCAAAAACTTTTTATTCTTTTAAGAATTTCTGTTTTTTTATGAAAGAAATTTCTTTTGAAACTAAAAAGATTGCTGAAATTTTGAAGAAAAAAAGATTGAATTTGAATATTTCTCAATTAAAACTTTCAAAATTAAGTAATGTTTCTCAATCTATTATTAATAAGATTGAAAATAAAAAGATAGAACCTTTATATTCTACTGTTAAAAAGATTGAAAATACTTTAAACCTTTTAGAAAAAGAAAATAATAAAGCTGTAAAACATTATAAATCTGAAATTGTTTTTATTGATTATGATTCTTCTTTGCAAGAAGCTTTGAATGTTATGGTTGAAAATGATTTTTCTCAATTGATTGTTAAAAAAAACAATTCTTATTATGTTTTGTATATGAATAGTATTTTAAAATTAATACAAAAAGACAAATCTTTAAAAAATTTAAAAGTTAAAGATTATTGTAAAAGCATTCCTATTATTGTTGATGAATCTATTACTGTTAGTGAAGCAAAAAAAATTTTAGAGGTTTTTCCTTTTTTATTAACTAAAAAAAATAACAATATTAATGGAATTTTAACAAAAAGCGACTTATTCTTAAAAGAATAATTTTGTCATTAAATTTTATATACTCTTTTATTTTCTTATTTTTTTATGGAAAACTACTTATTTACTTCAGAATCTGTTACAGAAGGGCATCCTGACAAAATTTGCGATCAAATTTCAGATGCTGTTTTAGATGCACATTTAAAACAAGATGAAAATGCTAAAGTTGCATGTGAATGTGCTATAAAAAATTCATTAGTATACTTGTTTGGTGAAATTTCTTCTAAAGGAAAAGTTGATTATGAAAAATTAGTTAAAAATGTTTTAAAAAATATTGGTTATGATGATGTTAAAAAAAGTTTAGATTATAAAAATGTTACTGTAATTACTAATATTAATGAACAATCTAATGATATAAAAATAGGTGTTGAAAAAAAAGAATCTTTAGGAGCTGGAGATCAAGGCATAATGTTCGGTTATGCTGTGAATGAAACTGAAGAGTTAATGCCATTACCCATTATTTTAGCTCATAAGCTTTCTTTAAAATTAAAAGAAGTAAAAAAAAGATTGAAATATTTGTATCCTGATGGAAAAACTCAAGTTACAGTAGAATATTATAAAGGAAAACCTAAAAGAGTGCATACTGTTTTAATTTCAAATCAACATTCTGAAAAAGTTAGTAATAAAAAAATAAAAAGTGATTTGTTGAAGTATGTTATAAAACCTGTTTTAAAAAATTATTTTGATAAAAATACTATTGTTTTAATAAATCCTACTGGAAGATTTACTGTTGGAGGTCCTATAGCAGATGCTGGTTTGACAGGTAGAAAAATAATAGCAGACACTTACGGCGGTTTTTATCATGGAGGAGGAGCTTTTTCAGGTAAAGATCCTAGTAAAGTTGATAGAAGTGCAGCTTACATGGCAAGATACATAGCTAAAAATTTGGTTAAAGCAAAAGTTGCTGAAAAAATTTTAGTACAATTATCTTATGCTATAGGAGTAGAAAAACCAATTTCAATTTACATTAACACTTACAATACTTCTATTATTAGCGAAGAAAAAATTGTTAGTATAATAAAAAAAATATTTCCTCTAACTCCTAAAGGTATTATTGAACATTTAGATTTAAAAAAACCTATTTATAGAGAAACTTCTGTTTATGGACATTTTGGTAGAAAAAAATTTTCTTGGGAAAAAACAGATAAAGTAAAAGAAATATTGTCATTGTTAAAAAAAGTTTAAACTTTTTTAGTTAAATTTATATTATTTTTAATTTTCTATTTTTTTTATGGAAGAAAGTTTTAGTAGTGTTGTTGATAATGTTGAAAATTTACATCCTTATATGAAAGAAAAATTAAAATCTTTCAATATAAAAGAGTTTAGGCCTTCTCAAAAAAAAGCTTTAGAAAAAGGGTTGTTGAAAGGCAATAATCTTTTAATATGCACTCCTACTGCTAGTGGTAAAACTTTGATTGCAGAAATTTTGATGTTTAATAGTATTTTAAAAGAAAGAGAAAAAAACAATAATGTTAAAGCATTATATTTAGTTCCTCTTAAAGCTTTAGCTTCTGAAAAATTTCATAGTTTTTTAAAAAAATATTCTGACAATTTTAAAATTGCTTTAAGTATTAGCGATATTGATAGTGTTGATAAAAGTTTAGAAGATTATGATGTTATTATTTTAACTGTTGAAAAGTTAGATGCTTTAATAAGACATAAAGTTTCTTGGATTGAAAAAGTAAAAGTTGTTGTTATAGACGAAATTCATTTGTTAAACGATCCTAACAGAGGACCTACATTAGAATATATTATTACTTTGTTAAAATTAAAATATAAAATTCAAATTTTAGGTTTAAGCGCTACTATTGGAAATCCTGAAGAATTAGCAGAATGGTTGAATGCAAAATTAGTTTTAGATTCTTGGAGGCCTGTAAAGTTAAAGAAAGGAATTTTAGAAAACAACATTATAGAATTTTTTGAATAAAAAAATAAAAAGTCTAATAATAACAAACTTTATAAATAAAAATTGTTTTATACAATAGTAATTTTACTTTTGTTTTTTGAGGTGTTTCCATTGCATGATTATTTGAAAATAAAAAAAGTTTATGGAAGACAAATTTTAGATTCTAGAGGAAATCCTACTGTTGAAGGAGTAGTAGAAACTTCTTATTATACTATTTCTGCTTCTGTTCCTTCAGGAGCAAGTACAGGAAAATATGAAGCTAAAGAATTAAGAGATAATAAAAAAAGTTATCATGGAAAATCAGTGATGAAAGCAATAAACAATATTAAAAAAATAGAAAAAAAAATAAAAAATTATTCTTTATACAATCAAGAAAAAATAGATTATGAAATGATAAAATTAGATTCTACAAAAAACAAAAGCAATTTGGGAGCAAACGCAATATTAGCAGTAAGTTTAGCAGTAGCAAGAAGTGCAGCAATACACCAACATATTCCTTTGTATAAATGGATTAACATTCTTTTAGATTATAAAATAAAACCAAAAATGCCTGTTCCTTTTGCAAATATAATTAATGGAGGAAAACATGCAAATAACAATTTACAATTCCAAGAATTTATGATAGCTCCTATAAAAGCAAAAAGTTTTTCAGAAGCTACAGAGATAAATGCGAATATATATCATACTTTAAAACAAATTTTAGAAGAAAAAAATTATAATACAGGTTTAGGAGATGAAGGAGGTTTTAACATTAACATTCATTCTCCTGAAGAAGCATTAAACTTTTTAGAAAAAGCAATAGAAAGAGAAGGTTATAAGAGGAAAGTAAAAATAGCGATAGATGCTGCAGCTTCAGAATTTTATAATGAAAAAACAAAAAAATATGAAGTAATAAAAGATTTTGTAAAACCAAAAAATAATTTAGAAATGATAGATTATTATAAAC
>WIAN01000062.1 GCA_015519985.1 Candidatus Woesearchaeota archaeon
CAATTATCAAAACTAATATTGGATTTAAAGGTTGAAAATTATAAGTATAATTTAATATTGGAATTGTAAATTTAGATCCTAATATTGCTATTGGTATTGCTAATCTTAATTCTAAACCAGGCAAGAATACTAATAAAAAAATCCATAATATTTCTTGTATCATTCTAACCATTGTACTTTTTTTAATTTTGCTCTTTTTAAAAAACCTTTATCTTTAGACAATTTTAACAAAAAATTTTCAAAAGATATTTTTTTTCCAAAACAATAAATAATATTATTTTTTACAAAACATTCTTTTCCTTCATGTTTCTTTTTAAAATTTTCAACAGCACTTTTAAATTTTAAATTTGGACCTTTATATAATTTTTTTATTTCAAAATTTGTTTTTAAATTTAAAACCATAACATTTTTTTCTTCATCATATTCATAAAAAAAATCTTCAATTAAAAAACCTTCCTTTTCTGCACTTTTTAATATAAAAAAAACAATTTTTTTCAACATAGAAGCAGAAACATCTTTCTTATTATTTTTTCCTTCTAAAAAAATTTTAAAATAAGGTTTTTTTAAAACTTTCTTTTTAACTTCAAAAAATTTTAAAGAAGGATTTTTATAAAAATTTTTAACTAAAATTTTAAACTTTTCAAAATTTTTTTTATCTAAACCTTTACTAGCATTCCTATCTTTTTGAACAGGATCAACAATAGTAAGACAATTCCATTTGTCTTTCAAAACCTTTTTAGCTTCTAAAATATTATTATAATAATTTTCAATATCAATAAAAACTTCATCTTTCCATTCTAAAACATTTTCAAAAAAGTTTTCAACAGTATCATAATAAATTATTAACAGTTCACAAACATAACCAGAAAAACCTTGAATGTAACTTTCTGCACCATACAAAAAATTTTGTTTCAAAAAATATTTTAAAAACCTAACATCATCTTTATTCTTTAAATTTTTATTAACATACAAAACATGCAAAGGAGAAACATCCATAATATTTTCTTTCTCCTCAAAAGAATTTATTTTAAAAACAGGAATAACTTCAAAATTCAAATTTTTAAAAACAATATTAAAATAATTTCTACTACCATGCAAAACAACAACATTATCAAAATGTTTTTTTAAAATATTATAAGCAATTTTAGAAATATCTTTACCAAAATACTTTTTTTTATCAAACCTTAAAAAAACATCAATATCTTTACTTTTAGAAAGCCAAGTATCTTTACTAAAACTACCTCCTAAAAAAAATTCAATATCTAAAAGTTCACTTTCAATTTTACTTTTAAACTCATTAACAATACTATTAGTAATATTATACTCTTCAATACTTGGCTTTATTTTTTTCAAAACAGCATTTTTAACTTCTAAAAAACTTTTCATACATTATAAGAATAAAAAAATAGTTTATAAAAGTATCTACAATAATGGAGTAATATAAACTTCTATACCTGCAGAAATAAAAACAAGAATAACAGCTAAAACAGTAAGAATAATAACATCACTTATAACATTAATAAATTTAACTTGATCCTTCCAAACTTTTTTAGAAATAGAAACTCCTAAAATACTTGCAGCCAAAGCACCTATAAAATAAGCAGCAATTTCAGGAATACCATGCAAAGCGTATTGTCCTAAAGAATTTAAAAAATGGTACAGAATAATGAAGAAACCACCCCCTCCACTTATAGCAGCTCTAAAATAATTACCAGCAGCAGCCCCAATAACACTAGCATTCCAAGCAAGAATAAACAAAGCACCATAACCATACATAAAACCAAAAAGTAAAGAAACAAACAAAACCTTCAAATTATTACTTACAATAACATTAAAAGCATCAATAGAAGTTACTCTTCCATTAATAGCATACAAAGTATTAGTTTGACTTTCAAAAACTTTACTAACAATATTATAATCTAAAAAACCATACATTAAAGTATAAGCAACAGTAAAACCTAAAAACAAAGCAAAAAAAGCTTTCAAAGCAAGAGAATGATGATACAAACTTTTAACTTCATTTTTACTTTCATCAACTTCTTCTTCCAATTCAATAATACTATGCATAATATAAGCAGAACCTAAAACTGTTAAAAAAACCATTACAATACTAGCATCAGCAGGAAAAAAAAGATAAGAAATTAAAGCTCCAAGAACAGCATAAAAAATTCCTGCTATAAACAAAATCCAAGATTGTTTTTCAGCAAGTTTAGCAGATAAAAAATTTTCAAAAACCATAAAAACAAAATAAAAAAAGATTATTTAAAAAGTTATTGTTTTTTTAATTCTATTTATTGTTGAGAAAGTTAAAAATATTATTTTCTAATGTTTAATAAAAAATAATATTACTATACACTTTTCCTTTGTTGTTTGGAAGGATTTTTAATATTTCTTTGTTTTTTTTAGTTGTTACAACTAATATGTTCAAATCAGGATTTTCTTTTTGTGTATATTCATCATAAACTATTGATGCATCTACATAAATAAAAATATTTTTTTTCTTATTTATGATTTTAAAATCTTCAAATAAATCCCAATCAGGAGATTTTTCTTTAACTTCTTTTATTATCCATTCTATAAAATTAAAAATTTCTTTTTTGTCTTTTTTATAAAAATCTCCTTTTTCTAAAAGTTTAGTTATAACCTTTTTTATTTTTTTAAAATTTTTTTTAATATTGAAAGTTGAACTTTTCCAACAATATTTTAAAGGAGTGGTTTTGTAAC
>WIAN01000063.1 GCA_015519985.1 Candidatus Woesearchaeota archaeon
ATATTACAAATAGTTTTAAAATTAACTAAAAATAATTATAAAAAAATAACTAAAAAATAAAAGAATAAACTAAAAAAAATTATAAGAATTTTATACTAAAACATACATTTTATAATAAGCAATAACCAATAACAAACCTAAAATAAATCCAAACACAAAACCTAAAATAAAATCAACCCAAGAAAAAGATTTATGAGCAATTTCGTTATATTCTTCTAAAACTTTACTTTCTTCTTTTTTAACTCCTAAAACAGAATCAGTTTCATTTAAAGCTTTTTCAATTTCTTCTAAAATTTCTTCATGAGTATAATCTGATTTAACTTTATTTTCTTCAACATCAGATTGAACGTTTTGTTCTTCAACAACATTATCAGCAACAACAGTATTATTAACATTTTTATCTTCAACAGTAACTTCTTTTTTATCTTCTTCAAAAAATTTATCAAGATCATCAGCTTCTTTAGAATAATCTTCTTCAATATTTTCATCTGATTTTTCTTCAAACTTTTCTTCATAATGTTCAAGTTCGTCTTCTAATTCTTTTATCCTTTCCAAAATTATAGTTTTCATCACATCAGGACTTTTAGCTTCTTTTATTCTTTCAGCTAACTCTTCATCTTTAACAGAATACTTAATCCAATTATAAAAATCATTTTTATGATCATTAACGTGATACCCAAAATGGTCTATATGAATAGTTTCTAAAAGAGAAGCTAATTCTTTAATATTTTTTAAAACAGTTCCATCAATAACAGAAAAATATTCTTTTTCATCAACATCAGTCAATAATCTTATTCCTTTATTAACAATTTCTTTTTCATCCATGGAAACACCTTAAAAAAATTTATCTTACAATTTTTTTTAATTGTAATCTGCTTTTATTTTCACTTTTATTTTCATTAAGTTTGTTTTTGATATTTCTACTTTCACTATTTTTATTTATTTTACTTTTTAATGTTTTGCTCTTTTTTTCATTTTTAGTTATTATTTTAGATTTTTCTTTTTTATCAACAACTTTTTTACTTTCTTTTGTTTTAATTCTGTCTTGTTTTTTTCTTTTTACTTTACTCTCCATAATTTTAAGTTGCTTTTTTAAAAAGTCAACTCTTTCTTCTATTTTTTTAGATAATGTTACTCTTGTTTTCACTCTTGAAATTTCTTTTGAAAATTCTTCATCTCCAATAATGTTTTTAATCCAATCTTCATAATCGTTTTTATTTTTATGTAAATGATATCTAAAAGTAGTATCATCGATTTCCAATAATAATTTTGATAATTCTTCTAAAGAACTTGCAACAGTATTATTGCAAAACCAAAAACTTTCAAAATCTGAAACATTAGATAATATTTTTTTAATATCTTCAACTTTAAGAACTTTTTCTTTTTTTCTTCTCATCAAAGGTTAAAAAAACATAAGAGTATAAAAAATATTATTGTAACTAAAAAATAATAAAAAAACAAATCAATATAAACCGATAAAAAAAGCATAAAACAAACTATAAAAAATATAAAAAATGTTATAGTTTCAAAAAATTTATAAATAGAATTGCAAAAACATTTTTTATGGGAAAAAAATACAAAATAATATTTGATAGAGAAAATTGTATAGGCGCATATGCTTGTCTTGCAATAGCACCTGACACTTGGCAAGAAGGAGATGATGGAAAAGCAGTATTAGTAAGAGAAGTATTTGATGAAGAAGACTTACAAAGACAAGTAGAAGCTGCAAAAGCATGCCCTGTTAATGTAATAAAAATAGTAGATGCAGAAACAGGAGAAGAAATAGATTTAAACAGTTTATAAAAAAAAATTTTAAAAAATTTAACAATTATTTTTATTTAAATAATGTTTTAAATAATATTTGATTTTTATTCTAATTTTTATTCTATTAAACTATTAATTACTTCTTTTTTATTAAATTCTTTAATATCATCATAGCTTTGTCCTGTTGCTAAAAAATAAATAGGTTTTTTAGTAATATAACTCACAGACAAACTTGCTCCTTGCTTATCATCAACATCATATTTAGTTAAAATAATACCATCAAAACCAATTTTTTCATTAAATTGTAAAGCTTGTTCTATTAAATCATTACCTGCAATACTTTCACCTACAAAAAAAGTCAAATCAGGATTTACAATTCTTTTAATTTTTTCTAATTCTTTAATCAAATTTTCATTATTATGCAATCTTCCAGCAGTATCAATCAAAACAACATCTGCCTTTCCACTTTCAGCATGTTTAACAGCGTCAAAAGCAACAGCAGCAGAATCAGAACCGTAGTCGTGTTTTATTAATTTAACATTCAAATTAGTAGCATGCTCTTCCAATTGTTGTATAGCAGCCGCTCTAAAAGTGTCAGAAGCAGCAATAACAGGCACATAATTATTGTTTTTTAAAAAATTAGCAATTTTAGCAACAGTAGTTGTTTTTCCAGAACCATTAACTCCTAAAAATAAAATTATAAAAGGTTTACCTTTTTGTTTTTTTTCTTCTATTTGTTCTAATAAAGGTTTATGATCTAAAAATATTTCTTCAAAAAAATCTTTCAAAGCATTTTTTATAGTTTCTTGCAAACCAAACCTTGAAACTTTTTCAGACAATAAGTTTTGTTTTAAATCTTCTTTTAACTTTTCAACAACTTCAAAAGCAACATTATTTTCTAACAAAGATATTTCTAAATCTTCAAATAATCTTTCAAACTCCTCTTCAGAAAGTTTTTTATGAGAAAAACTTTTTTTAATCCTTGAAAAAAAACTTTCTTTCTTTTCCTCTTTTTCTTCTATCTTTCTTTCTTCTGTTTTTTCTACTTCTTTTTCTTTACTTTTTTCTGTTTCTTTATTATCTTCTATTTTTTCTTCATCTTTTTGTTCTTCCACTTCTTTTTCGACTTCAGTATCTTCCTGTTCTTTTTCTTTTATTTTTTCTTTCAATTGTTCTAAATTTTCTTTTTCCTCTAAAATTTCTTTTTCTTCTTCAACAATTTTCTTTTCAACAACATCTAATTCTTCTTCAACTTCTAAAATATCTTGTTGTAAGGATTCTTCTTTTTTTGTTGTTTCTTCAATTTTTTCTTTCTCTTCTTCCTTTTCTTCTTCAATTTCTCGTTCTTTTTCTTCTATTGGTTCTGTTTTTGTTTCTTCTATTATCGTTTCTTTTTCTTCGTCATCTGTTGTTTCTTGTTCTTCTTCTGTCTTTTCACTCTCTAATTTTTCTTTTTGTTTTTCTTTTTGTTGTTCTGCTTCTTGTTGTTGTTCTTCTAATTTTTGTTGTTGTTCCTGTTGTTCCTCTTGCACTTCTGTCTGTTGTTCTTCTAATTTTTGCTCTTCTATTTCTTTTTGTTTTTCTTCTGTTTTTTCTTCAACTTCTTCTTTTTTAAACTTATCAACAAAACCTTTAATTTTCTTTTTAAAAAAGTCAAACAAAAAAATCACCTTAACCATTAATTATTCAATTCGACTTCTAATTGTCTTAACTCTTCATACAATGAAACATATTCTTTTTTTAAATCTTCATATTGTAAATTTAAAGATTCAAAATTATTTTTAGCATCTTCAATTTGAACATTTAAAAATTTTAAAAGTTCATCTTTATCTTTTTCTACTAAAACATTTTTTCCTACACCAACAATAAAAT
>WIAN01000064.1 GCA_015519985.1 Candidatus Woesearchaeota archaeon
ATCTACGTTTGTATCTAATGTTACTGTGAATGTTCCTTTTTCTCCATCCCAAGAAGGTTTTAAATCTACATCTCCTTGAGAATTTTTTTGCGGTATTGTATAAGTTACTGCTGCATCTTCAAATGTTATTGTATCAGTATCGGTTACTGTTTCTCCATTTACAATGCATGTTGTTGTGAATGTGTGTGTTCCTGCATTTAAATCTGTGCCATAATTTAATGATATTTGTCGTCCTGGTTTTATTGTTGAAAAAACAGTTCCATCTAATTTTAACTTGCATGTTGCTCCATCTAACTTTTTTCCTGTTACGTTTACAAAAGTTTCATCTCCTGGAAATTGTCCTCCTGGGTGTTGTTGTCTTACTGTTTGTTCTAAAGTTGGATTTGGTTGTGGTTTTGGTGCTTGTCCTCCACAAGCTGTTAAACCTATTAAACCCACAACTGCAGCAGTAAGTAACCATTTTTTCATTTAAAACCCCTTTTAATATTATGATGACAATTATAAACTATTATTTTGTTTTGTAGTATATAAATTTTATTTAAAAATCTTTCTTTTCTTTCACTACTTTTAAGTACTATTGTCTTTTCAAAACTTTTTTAAAACAATTAACTTTCTTTAAAAAAATAATGACTGAACTAATAATTACTGAAAAACCAAAAACAGCACAAAAAATAGCTTTAGCTTTAAATCCAAAAGCAAAAAAGCTTTCTGAAAAAGGAATACCTTATTATGAATTAGAATTGAATGGGAAAAAAGTGTATGTAGCATCAGCAGTAGGACATATTTTTACTTTAAAAGAAAAAGATAAAGAAAAAAATAAAGAAAGAAAGTTTCCTGTATTTGATATAGAATGGAAGCCGAGCTATGAAGTTTCTAAAAGCAGTGATTATACAAAAAAATATTATAATGTTTTAAAAAAACTTTCTAAAAAAGCAGAAGAATTCACAGTAGCAACAGATTTTGATGTAGAAGGAGAAGTAATAGGATACAATATAATAAGATACATAGCAGAAAAACCTGACGCTTACAGAATGAAATTTTCAACATTGACAAAAAACGAATTGCAAAAAGCTTATGAGAATAAGTTAAAAAGTTTAAACTGGCCATCAGCATACGCAGGAGAAACAAGACACATTCTAGATTGGTTTTACGGTATAAATTTATCAAGAGCATTAAGCAGTGCAGTAAAAAAAGGAGGATTATTCAAAATATTATCAACAGGAAGAGTACAAGCACCAGCATTAAAAATAGTAGCAGACAAAGAATTAGAAATAAGAGCTTTCAAACCAAAAAAGTATTATGAAATAAAATTATTATTGCATAAACAAAAAGATTTTGAAGCAATACACGAAGAAGAAAGAATATTTGAAGAAGAAAAAGCAAAAAAAATATATGAAAAAATAAAAGAAGAAAAAAAAGCAATAGTAATAGAAAAAAAAAGCGTAAAAAGCAAAATAAACCCTCCTGTTCCTTTTGACTTAACAACATTACAATCAGAAGCATATTCATTATTCAAAATAAAACCTTCAAAAACATTAGAAATAGCACAAGAATTGTACGTTTCAGGATTAATATCATATCCAAGAACAAGCAGTCAACAATTACCAGAAAGCATAAATTATAAAGGAATATTAAAACAATTAAAAGAAAATGAAGAATACAAAAATTTAGCAGAAGAACTATTAAAAGAAAAAACATTAAAACCAAACAATGGAAAAAAAACAGATCCTGCACATCCAGCAATCTATCCAACAGGATTAAAACAAAAATTAGAAGGTTATGAAAAAAAGTTGTATGATTTAATAGTAAAAAGATTTCTAAGCACATTTTCAAAACCAGCAATAAAAGAAACAGTAACAATAAAATTAGAAGTAAAAGAAGAAAAATTCAAAGCAAAAGGAAGCACAATATTAGAAGAAGGATGGATGAAGTTTTACAAGCCATACGTAAAAAGAAAAGACGAATTACTGCCAATAATAGAAGAAAAAGAAGAAATACAAATAAAAAAAACAAAAATAGAAGAAAAAGAAACACAACCGCCAAAAAGATACACACCCGCAAGTTTAGTAAAAGAATTAGAAAAAAGAGGATTAGGAACAAAAGCAACAAGATCAAGTATAATAGAAACATTATACGAAAGAGGCTACATAAAAGGAGAAAGCATAGAAGTAACAGAATTAGGATTAGAAACAATAAAAATATTAGAAAAGTATCTTCCAGAAATAGTAGATGAAAATTTAACAAGACAATTCGAAAAAGAAATGGAAGAAATAAGCAACAATCCAAAAAAACAAAAAGAAGTATTAGAAAAAGCAAAAAAAGTAATAACAAGTGTATTAGAAAAATTCAAAACACAAGAAAAAACAATAGGAAAAGAATTAGTAGAATCGTTAAGAAAAGAAGAAAGAAAAAACACAGTTTTTGGAAAATGTCCGAAAGATGATGGAGAATTAATATTAAAAAAAGGAAAATATGGAAGATTCATAGCATGCAGTAATTATCCAGAATGTACAGTAACAATAAACGTTCCAAACAAAGGAATATTAAAACCAACAGAAAAAACTTGTGAATATTGCGGATATCCAATAGCAATAATAGGAAACAATAAAAAAAACGCAAAAGAAATGTGTATAAATCCAAATTGTCCTGGAAAAAACAAAAAAGTAGAAAATTCAAAAGAAGGAACATTATGTCCAAAATGTAAAAAAGGAAAATTAGTATTAAGAAAATCCTCTTATGGAAGTTTTTACGGATGCAGCAATTATCCAAAATGCAAATACACAGAAAAAATACAATAAAAAAAGCAACAACAAAAAAATTAAAACAAAATAAAAAAATTAAAACTGAATAGAAAAACACAAAAACAATAAAAACAATTTAATTCTATTTTATATAACAAAATTTAAATAATAAAAAAGAATAAAATTTAATAAAAGCATTTAAAATAATTACTTTTTTGAGGTGAAGTTTTAATGGAAAAAAATGTTGGAAAAACTGAAAGAATAATAAGATACTTGTTAGCATTAATATTTGTAATATTATCATTAACAATAAAAAAATATTTTACACTATTCATAATATTAGCATTAATAATGTTTTTAACAGCAGTATTAAGTTATTGTCCATTATATAGTTTGTTAAAAAAATTAAAATTAAAAAAATAATTAAAGTTAAAAAAATTAAAAGCTAAAGTAATAGTTTAAAATAATAAATAATTAAAATACTAAATAAGAGGTGTTTCCTTTGAAAGTCGCAATAAACGGATTTGGAAGAATAGGAAGAATGATATTTAGAGCAGCACAAAAAGAAGAAGAAATAGAATTTGTAGCAATAAACGATTTAACAAACACAGAAAATTTAGCATACTTGTTAAAATACGATTCTGCACACGGAAAATTTAATGGATACGTAAATTTTGACGAAAACAATTTAATAGTAAACGGAAAAAAAATTCCAGTATACAAAGAAAAAGATCCTGAAAAACTTCCTTGGAAAGAATTAAATGTAGATATAGTAATAGAAAGCACAGGATTCTTCAGAACAAAAGAATTAGCATCTAAACATTTAAAAGCAGGAGCAAAAAAAGTATTGTTGTCAGCACCAGGAAAAGAAGTAGATTTAACAATAGTAAAAGGAGTAAATGAACATTTATACAACAAAAATGAACATCACATAATAAGCAATGCAAGTTGTACAACAAACAACATAGCACCAGTAATAAAAGTATTAAACGACAATTTCGGAGTAGAAAAAGTATTCTTTGTAACAGTACATAGTTATACAGCAGATCAAAGGTTAGTAGATGCACCTCATAAAGATTTTAGAAGAGGAAGAAGTGCAGCAACAAACATAGTACCAACAACAACAGGAGCAGCAATAGCAGTAGAAGAAGTAATACCAGAATTAAAAAACAAAATAGTAGGACATGCAATAAGGGTACCAACAGTAGACGGAAGCATAACAGACATAAATGTAATATTAAAAAAGAATGTTACAGAAGAAGAAATAAAAACACTATTCAAAAATGTAAGCGAATATCATTTAAAAGGAGTATTACAATACACAGAAGAACCAATAGTAAGTTCAGACATAATAAGCACAACATACTCTTCAATAGTAGATGGAAAAATGATAAGAGTAAAAGATAATGTAGTAAAAATATTAACATGGTATGATAATGAATACGGATATAGTAATAGAATGGTAGATTTAATAAAACACATAGGAAGACAACTATAAAAAAAATTATTGGTATTGTGAGTTAAAAAATGGAAGAAACAAAAGAAATAAATTTAGACGAAAAAGATTTAAAACTATTAAGTTCAAAAACAAGAATAAAAATATTAAAATTATTAGAAGGAAAAGAAAAAACACTAACACAAATAGCAGAAGAATTAGAATTAAAACAACCAACAGTATTAGAACATTTAAAATTATTAGAAGAAAAAAATTATATTAAAAAAAACAATAAAAAAAATCAGACAAAAAGATATTCTTTAACATACAAAGGATTAAAAATAATAAAACCAAAAAGTACAAAAATATTTTTAACATTCATAACAACACTATTATTAGGAATAACAACATACATAATAATGTTAGTAAATAAAATATTGATAGAAAAAAAAGTAAAAAATACAGGAGTACAATATACTTATATTCTAAAAGAAGAAACAACAAAAGCAATAACAGCAGCAGATACAATAAATACAGCAAACAACACAACAATAAATACAATAAATAACAAGATAACATTAATACAAACACAACCGTACTATTATCTAAAAATATTATTCTATACTTCAATAACACTAATAACAATAAGCTTTATACTATACGCAATATACTTATATTATGATAAAAATGAAAATAAAAAAAATAAAAAGCAAAAAATAAAAAAAGTAAAAAAACAGTTAAAATAAAAAACTTTATAAAACAGTATTCTATAAAATTATTTATGAGATTAGAAATATTATTTTATTTTGTTGCAGCAATATTTTTTATAGTAACATTATCTTACTTTTTAAAAGACTTCATATTAAATCTGCCTCCAGAAGTAAAAGCAATAATATTAACATTATTCACTTTTTCAATATTCTTTTTAGCAAAATATTTTGGTGAGAATAAAAAATGATAGGAGCACAAGAATGGTATTATGCAGTATTATTTTTAACAATAATAGCAGCATTTATAATTTATTTTTCAATTTCAAAAAAACCATCTCACTTTTTATACACTTCATTCATAGGATTGTACATTATAACTTTAGATTATGACCTTCAAGTATTAGGACAATACTTTGAAGAAAAAAACTTTTTAAAATTCATAGCTTACCTTTTCTCAACAATACTATTCACATATTTAGGATACATAATTTCAAAAAACAATAAAGAAGATAAAAAAATAGAACAAAAAAATAGCAAAAACAATAATAATAAAACAAAAAAGATAAAGTTAAAAAAATAAAAAAAAAGATTAAAAATAGAATAGTAAAAAAACAAAAATAAAAAAGTTAAAATGAAAAACAAAAATTTAACAATAGCAATAATTCTAATAACAATAGCAATACTGTTTTTTATAATTTCTTTATTATTCAACAATGTAAATATAAACGCAATATTTTATGACAAACCATTAAAAATAAATGATAATTATGAATTAGGAGTTATAAAAATAAAAAACAATTTTTTTCTACCTCAAACAATACCAATAAAATATTATTTTTGTTATTCTACAAAAGATCTTTATAACAAATATCCTTATTATGAAAATTTAAAAGTAACATTCAAACCAGAAATAAAAACAAACATTTATCACTATTATAATTCTTACAAGTATTATACTGTTTTAAAACCTTTCAAACAAGAAAATATAAAAGTACTAATAAAAAAAGATTTGTATGATGAACTTAAAA
>WIAN01000008.1 GCA_015519985.1 Candidatus Woesearchaeota archaeon
AATGCTTGTTCTATTGGTAATGCTCCTGCAATTTGTACTAATCTGTTATTATCAATTACAATTACAGTGTCAGAAACGCTTCTTAATTGTTGCAATCCAAATTCTGCTTTATCTACTCTTGCTCTTTCTATTTTGAATGGCATTGTAACTGTTCCTATAACAATAGCTCCCATTTCTTTAGCTACTTTTGCAACTATTGGTGCAGCTCCTGTTCCTGTTCCTCCTCCCATTCCTGCACATACAAATACCATGTCTGCTCCTTTTAATGATTCTCTAATATCTGTTAATGCTTCTTTTGCAGCTTCAGCTCCTTTTTCAGGATATCCTCCTGCTCCTAATCCTCTTGTAATTTCTTTTCCTATTAAGAATTTTCTATCAGCTTCAGTTATATTTAGATGTTGTTGATCTGTATTTACAGCAATAATTTCTGCTCCTTTAATTCCTTTATTGTATAACCAAGAAACCATATTGTTTCCTGCTCCTCCAGCTCCAATAACTTTTATGTTTGCTTGTCCTACTTCCGGCATGGAAGGCATTTCTTCTTGTGCTTTTTTTGCGTTTTGTACGATAAAATCCATTCTTTTTACCCCCTCAAATTTTTGTTTTTTATATTGAAAATGTTTTAACCCCTGTATTGTAACTTTTTTACTGTATAATATACTGTAATCTATATTTTGCGGAATATAGCTTACGCTAGCATAAAGTTTAAATACTTCATACTTCTAAATACTACCTAGAACAAGATAAACAATTTTAGCCGATTGTTTATGTTTAAAGCCGAAATAAAATTTTTAAGCCGATCAAAATATTTTTTTAGCCGATAAAACAGTTTTAAGCCGATTTCTTATAATGTTTTTTTATTAAATTTCTTGAGTATTTAAACTTTTCTATTTTAAAGTATATATTTATTATAGTAATTTGTATATTATTTTAAAAACATATTAAAATAACATAAAAATTCTAAAAAAACATGTCAAAAAATATGTTAAACATAATAGGATTAGGATTGAATATAAAACAAATAAATAAAGAAATATTAGAAGCAATAAAAAATTCTGATATAGTATATTTAGAAAGCTACACTTCTTACTTTTATGAAACAATAGAAAAAATACAAAAAGAATTGGATAAAAAAATAACTCCTTTGTCAAGAAAAGAAGTAGAACAAAAATTAAAAAATGAAAAAACAATAATAGAAGAAGCAAAAGAAAAAAAAGTATCATTATTAATAATAGGAGATCCATTGTCAGCAACAACACATTCAGAATTATTATTAGAAGCAAAAAAAGAAAAAATAGAAACAAAAATATATCATAATGTAAGTGTAATAAATGCAATAACAAACACAGGATTAGAAATATACAAATTTGGAAAAACAGCTTCGATAGTATTCCCAAGAAAAAATTGGTTTCCTAAAAATTTTTATGAAATAATAAAAGAAAATAAAAAAATAAATGCACACACATTATTATTGTTAGATATAATAACAACAGAAGAAGAAATAAAAAATTTAGACACAAAAATAGTGGAAGAAAATATAGAAATAATAACTACTTATGATAATAACAAAATGTTATTAATGACACCAAACCAAGCAATAAAAGTATTATTAAAAATAGAAGAAGAAAAAAAAGAAAAAATAATAACAGAAGAAACAAAAATATTCGTATGTTCAAGATTACAACAAAAAGATGAAAAAATAATAACAGGAACAATAAAAGAATTAAAAAATTACAATTTTGGAAAAGGTCCTCACAGTATAATAATACCTTCAAAAATGCATTTTATAGAAGAAGAATTTTACAATCAATACAAAATAACAAAATAAATTAAAATACACTACTTTTTATACAACAAATTTTTAACTTCTGTCAAAAGTTCAGCAACTTTAGAACCTTTATCAGTTAATTTTAAAATTTTTAATCTTCCTTTCTTTTCAAATTTAACCAAACCATTATCTTCAAAAACTTTCAAAACTTTAACAACATGACTATAAGTACAATCAACATTCTTAGCAAGATTAGAAGCATAATGATCTCCTTTAGGATTAACTTCAATATTGTTTTTTAAAGCAATCAACATCATAGCTGGTTTTTCTCTAAAAATAACATCAAACAATTCATTTTTTTTCATACTCAAAACCCCTAAAAAAATTCATTCAAAGTTCATTTATAAACAAAAAAATATATTTTTAAATGTATATTTTAGTGTTTTTTTATCTTTTATAAACTTTTTCCTTAATGTTGTTTAAAATCTTTTTTTGAATAACTGCCTAAAGAACTTTTTAAATCAATAAAATATTTTCCTTCCTGCAATTTAATAACAACAGGCTCTCCTTTAAACAATTGAACTAAATCTAACTCATATTTTCCTGGTTTTTTAACAGCAATACTTTCAAAATCTAAAATAACAGGTTTATCTTCACTTTCAATTTCTTTACCTATCAAATCGTAAATGTCTTTTTCAATTTGAACTTTTTCTTCTTCAGTAAGATTTTCATTAAACTCTTCAGCTTTTTTCAATTTACTTTTTTTAACATAAAAAAACAATCTACTACCACATTCACAACCAGTAAGAATATTTTTACTATTATCTTCATAAATTTTTCCACATCTAACACATTGGTGAGGCAAAAAACCACCTTAAAATTTTATTAATTTTTATTATCTGCTTTTTGTTTTTACTTATTATCTTTATTTATTTTCTACCATTCTTTTTTTTCTTACTATTTTGAGTGACAAGTTGAATTTTACTAGGATCTTTTTTAATCTCTTTAACAATATTAGCAGGACCAATAATAGTAAAACCTTCATTAAACTCAGGAACCAAAATAGAAGCTAACTTTAACCTTAAATTTTCAAAAAAACTTCTTTCCTTTTTAGAAGAATCCCAAACTTGTAATTCGATGCCTCTAAAATTATCATCAACCTCTTCCATAGTTAATCTAATCAATTCAACTTCTTCTTCTTTTTTTAACTTTCCCTCTAAAACAACAATTTTGTCGTCTTTAACAATATTCAAAATCTTTTGCAATTTAGCATAACTAGATAAATTCTTCAATTCTTCATTCGAAACAAATTGTAAAGTTAACATAAAAACACACCATAAATTTTAACATTTTTTTAATCTTTATTTTAATCTAAAAGTTTAAACAATTCTTCATAAAACTTGTCAATATTAACTCCGTCTTTAGCTGAAATTCCAATAACATTATATTGTGGGAAAGCATCAACAACTCTCTTCAAATTACTTTTTTTCAAATCAATTTTATTAGCAACAATCAAAACAGGAATATTTCTCGCTTGCAAATTACCAATAATAGTAAGATTAACTTGAGAAAAAGGATCTTTAGTAGAATCTAAAACTACAACAACAGCATCCATATTGTCAAGCCATTTAATAGCATCAATAACTCCTTTTGTTGCTTCTTTAGCTCTTTTTTTAGCTTCCTTTTTACTCAAACCAGCTTTTAAAAAATCTTCATAATCAATTCTAGTAGCAATTCCAGGAGTATCAACAAGATTAAAAGTTAATTCTTTCCTTCCAGATTTAATAGTTATTTGTTCTTTAATTTGAATTTCCCTAGTTTCATGAGCAATATTACTAACACTGCCCACTTCTTCACCAAGCCAATCCAAACTTATTCTATTAGCTAAAGTTGTCTTACCCGCATTAGGAGGACCATACAATCCAAGTTTAACATCTTTCTTTTTCTTAAATATGCTTTTTAAAAGGTTATCAAACCATTTTTTAAAAATATTAGCCATTATCAATCCCTACATTATTTTAAAATTATTTTTTGTAAAAATAAATACTATAACACTTATTTATAAGATTTACTATTCTGCGAATATACAAATTTTTATACTGAAAAACAAAATTAGTTTACAAAATAGTAATATTTATATATAAAGTTATTATTTTAACATACTAGTAGTTTAAAAACAATTTAAAAAAAATAAACAAAAAAAAGAAAATAAAACAAAAACAGAAAAAAAATAGTAAAATAAACAAACAACAAAAAAAATAAAATTTTAGAAACCTGTGAGAAAAAATGGTAGTATTATTTGACCAATACAATCTTCCTGACAATATTTATGAAATAGTATTTGCAACAGAACAACAAGCAATAGTAGCAAAACTATTAGTAGATTATATAAAAGAAAATCAAGGAACAGTATCAAGAACAGAAATGTCAACATTCGCAACAAAATTGCACGAAGGACAAATAACAACAGTATTATCATTAGGTCCATATAAAGGAAAAAAAGTAAAATTAAGCTATAACAAAAGACAATTTTATGACAGAATATTAACACCAATGAAAAGCATGGGAATGATAGATTATGACATGTACAAAAAAAATTACAAGTTATCAGACAAATTTAAAAATTCTTTAATGAAAATAGGTTTAATGTGGTCAAAAGAATTAGAAAAACAAACACATTCAGGCTTTGAATTTAAATAAAACTTTTTTCATAATTTAAAATATTCTAAATAAATTCTATAAAAAAATATATAATGTATATAAAAAAAGTTAAATAAAAAAACTTTTTAAAAATAAAAAATGGAAAAAGATCATTTAGAGTATCTTGCACAACCATATTTTTATTCTTTTGATGTTTTAAATAGAAAGAATCAAAAAGTATCTACAGGCAATTTTTTAAATTTGTTATTAGAACGAGAGTCAATAGCTGTAATAGCATATTCTTTTGATAAAATGCATAATTATTTGGGCTTTTTCGGACTACAAAAAATGAATGTAAGAAACAAACTCTCAACAGAAATCTTCTTTGAAAAAATACGCAAACTTGGAAGAAAAGTTCGTGAAAACAAAATTAAAACTTTAATATCATACTTATTTTTCGATGGAGGTGGAGATGATTTTTATAAACGTCAATTGCTTACTTTACAAAATGTTTTTAACGATATTGTTTTAAAACCAATCCCTAAAAGAGAAATTATGCTAATAGACTATAGTTCTTTACCTTATGAAGAGTTTCTTTTAAGTTATGATCCTATAACTAGAGATATATTTTTATTTGGGATAGAAGAAGGAAATTTAGAAGCGATATTAAATATAGAAGGAAAAAAATTCATAAAAGCATAAAATTCAAATTTTATATTTGAACTCGTAATCTAATCTTTCATAAGG
>WIAN01000009.1 GCA_015519985.1 Candidatus Woesearchaeota archaeon
AGTTTAGATAAAGACGGTTTTTGCAGTGAAAAAAAATTGGGTTATTATGGAGGAGAAAACACAGAAGACTATACTTTTAGTTATGATGAAAATGGAAATTTAAAAAACAATCCAGAATGTGTAAAGCCTGGAGAAAAAATAAATGGAAACTATTGTAGTACTTACGGTTGGATTTCTAAAACAGAATTAGCTCTTTCTCAAATGTTAAGTTATTTAGAAAATAATAATTATGATGATGTAAGAGTTTATTGTAATTCTTACGACAAAGTTTTAAATACAAAATGTGATGATTGTGAATCTTCTTGCATAATAGCAGGATATAAAAATAATGATTACAGTGTTTTTTACACTCAAAATTATAATAAGTATGATAATGGAGTTTTATTAAATGATGTTTTAAAAGAAATAACAGGATATGAAATTATAAGTGGAGATGTGAGTAGTTGTGAAGAAAACAACAATCTTTTAAGTTGTAATGGAAAAAATTTTAAACTATTGTATGACAAAAAAAACGATTTGTTAGTATACAATGGAAATTCTGATTTTAATTATGATGTAACTGCAAATGTTGAATATTTTAAAAATAAATTTGAAGTTTTTGATTATTTTAAAGAAAAGTTAAAAGAATATTATAATGAAAAAAATCCTACAAGTTTAAAGTTGAAAGAAACACCAATAATATTTACAAAAAAGTTTTCTTACAAAAAAAATAAAAATGGAAAAGAAATGATTGGAAGTGTTGTTTATTTAAAAAACGTTCATGATGAAAATGTAGGTCCTTTTATTATTTTGTATTATAAAAATTTTAATAGTGAAGAAAAAAATTTAATTTATAAAATATTGACAGAAAGCAGAATGCTTGAAAATATTAAATTAAAAGATATTTTAAAATATGAAGATGATGGCGATCTTTTAATAATATCCTCTACAACTGAAGATGTTGCTTCAGAACAATTAGAAAGGTTTATTGTAAGATTAAGATAAAAAGAATTAAAAATGGAAAATAAAAAAGCTCAAATAACATTTTTTGTAATAACAAGTTTGTTAATATTGACAATAATAATTGTGTTTTTTTTAATAAAAAACTCTTTTAATACAAAAATGTTAAATGAAAAACAAAATTTTTTAGATGAAAAATGTATAAATAATGTTTTTGAAAATACAATGATAAAGTTAGGAAAACAAGGAGGAACATTAAAAGATGCTTATACAAAAAGAATAAATTTTAATGATGAAAATATAAAAGTAAGATATGGATTAAAATTTTATGTTCCTGGAAATATAAAAGAGTGGATTAATTACGGCTATATTTTTTTGCCAAACATTAATGAAGTAAAAAAAGAAGTTGAAGAAGAAATGAAAAAAAAAGTTGAAAACAAATGTAATTATAAAGTTTTAAACTCAGAAGTTGTTTTTAATGATGAAAAAACATTGTTGTTTATGAAGTTAAAAAAAGACAATAATAATTATAATTTTAGAAGAGAATACGATTTGCCTTTAAAAAAAATTTTAAATACAATAAGATATGAATTATACAAAGAAAAAACGGAAGAAGATCATAGATTTGAAAATTTTTACAACAATGAATTTGAAAGTTTTTATTATGGAAATATTGATGGTAAAGATGACTTGTTTGTTTTAGAAACAAAAAACACAGTTTTTAATGGAAAAAAATATGTTTTTATGACTTTAATACAAGACAGAGTTCCAAAAGTAAAAAAAACAGTTGATATAATAAAATGTGATTTTGAATTTAATTTTATGCCTGGAGACACATCTACTCCGAATAAAATAAAATTTTTAAATTTAAAATTGTTAGATGGAGAAGAAGATAAGATAGTTGATGTTGATGAGAAAGATGTTTATAAAACAAATTATGATGTTGAAGTTTTAGAATGTAGTTTTGTTTGTAGAGGACATGAAAAAAAAGTTGAAAAAAACACGATAATAGAAGATTGTGTTGATGATATAAAAAACGATTTAAGACATGAAAGAATGCCTTTTTATGTTAAAAAATTAAAATTAACATCAGACGGGGAAAGTTATGAAGGAACAATATAATATTAAAAAAAGTATAAGAATAAAAAAGAATGAAGTGTTTTTTTTATTGTTATTAGTTTTTACTTTATTTTTAACTTTTAATGTTTTTTCTGCTTCTAAAAATGTTTGTTGTACAAATTTAGATAATGCCTTTCTTGCTTGTAAAACAGCTAATGTTCCTTTATTGGAAGATGGAAGTGTAAATACTAGTAATGGTTTTGTACAAGATTGTGGAGCGAATAATATTGATTCAACTTTTGATTATACTAAGGGTTGTTTTTATATAGATGAAAGTTATCCTGGAAATGATATTTGTAATTCTGAAAGGAATGGTTTTTGTTGTGGTAGTAATGATAAAACAAGAATGTTAGAATCACAATGTAATCCTGATCCTGAAAATCAACAATATACTTTTGTAGAATATTCTTCAGAAAACAATAATTATGATTCTGCTTGTGGAAATATACAATCTGATACTTGTAATCCTGATGTTGTTGATTTTACTGTTGAACCTGTTAAAGGAAGAAAACAAATAAAGTTAAATTGGAATTTGTGTTTAGATGGAAAAGCAACTTTGATAAAAGGAGATAATGAATATCTTATCAATAATGCTTATGAAAAAAGTTATTTAGATGGAAATGTTGAATGGGATAAAGAATATACTTATACTTTAATTGTAGATTATAACGGAAATAAAAAGAGTTTTGAAAAAAGCGTTTATACTGGAAATTCTATTTGTGAAAATAAGTTTGATAATGAACCTTTCTGTGTTAAAGGAGACATAACTATAAATGACATTGTTAAAAGTAATGTTGGAGGTTATTGTAATGACGGTAATAATTTTACTGTAAAAAAATCTTGCAGTGAAGGTTTTTGTAAAATTGAAGAAAACAACGGTGTTAAAGATGTTGTTTGTGCTTTAGGAGAAGATTGTGAAAGTAAAAATAATGCTTATTATAATGGAACTTTAACAAAAGAATATTGTGAGACAATACAAGAAGGAAAAAATAAAGGGGATAAAGCTTATTGTTTTTACGATAATAAAAGTTATGCAGTTCAAAGTGCTTGTTATTCTTGTAATGAAGTTGATAGTTGTTTTTCTTATAAAAGCGAAGGTTCATGTAATTCAGATTCTTGCGGAATAGGAAATTGTGAGTGGAAACCTATACTAGATAATGTTAATGGAGGAATTTGTGTTTCTAAAAGTGAAAATAATTGTGAATTACTTTCTGATCCTGAAAAAAACAGTGGAGCAACAAGCAGCGCTTATAGTGAAGTTTTACAACCAATATTGTATTCTGGAAATTTTAGTTTTAACAATTTATATTCTAATGCAAATTAT
>WIAN01000065.1 GCA_015519985.1 Candidatus Woesearchaeota archaeon
AGTTGTCTATTTCTTCTCCATCTTTAGGATAAGAAGCCATTAGTTTTGTAAACATAAAATCAGGTTTTATTATAGGAGAAAAAATTTTTCTATACAATTCTCTACTTCCTATTTTATAACCAGAAATATCATCAACAACTTTTTTTATAATAGTAGTTTTTTCTAATTCTGAAATAAATTTTTGTAAAACAGTAATGTATGCTTCTAACAATTTTTTTTTAACTTCATCAACTTCTATTTCATAATTTATTTTTTCATGTCTTAAAATTCTTTTCAAATGAACATAAGCTCCTATAGGGTCTGAAAGTAAAAGGTTAAAAATTACATTTTTCAAATCTAAAAGCCACTTCCTATATGAAGAAACATTAATATTTTTGCTAATACTTTCTAATGTAGTTTTAAAAAATTCTTTTTGTCTTGCAAGTTTTTTAAACAACAAAGCAACTTCAACCAACATTCTTGTCTGTTCATAATCATACTCGTAATCTCTGTTTAAAGTCAAAATTATTTTGTTAATATCAGTATTTTCTGACAAAATCTTTATAATGTTAGACATTAAAGTAGAAGAATCTTCAATGCTTGGAGGTAAATTAGCTTTTTCACAATCATAAATTAGAACGCTTTCCCCTCCATGTCTCTCTATATAATAATTTTTATCTTTTAAAACCAAAAAAATCCCCTTACAATCCCTTATATTTTAAAATAAAATTTTAAAGTAAATTTGTGTTAAAAATAGTTTAAAAAAGAGATTTTTAATATAAAAATAGTCGTTTTAATTTTAAAGTAGTTTCAATAAATTTTAATATAAAAAGAGTTTATAAAATATTTATGAATCAAAACAATCAGAATAATTTTCAATTAGAATTTACAAATTTAATTTCAAGATTAAGATTAATAGAAGAAAGACAAAGCAATATGCAGAGAAAAATACATTTAATGGAACAAGGAATGTTAAATTCAAATAAAGAGTTTAAAACAGAAGTAAAACTTTTACAAGAAGAATTTTTAGATGTAAAAAGAAAAATAAAAGATTTTGAAGAAACATTAAAAAAAATATCTAAAACTTTAGAAAACCTTGCTACAAGAGAAGAAGTAAAAATTATAGAAAAATATGTTAATCTTTTAGATCCTACAAGTTTTATTACAAGAAAAGAATTAGAAAAAACTATAGAAAGAATTTTAGAAGAAAAATTAAAAAAATAAAAATAGACAATATTCAATAATACAAAAAAATAAAAAAACCAAAAAGACAAAAAAATAGAAGAACAAAAGTAAAATAATAGATAAAAAAATAAAACAAAAGTTTTTTAAAACAAACAATCTTAATTTATTAATTAATTTGTTAAAATAAAGAGGGTTTCCAAATGATATTAAAAAAAAATAATAATAATTCTTTATCATCAGATGTTATTTTAAATTTAAGAAGTAAAGGAATGAACGATCATCAAATAATAGATTATTTAAAAGAACAAGGTTATAACAGTATAGAAATTTTTGAAGCATTAACAGACGCAGATGCAAAAGATGGAAAAATTATAAATGAAAATGAAAGTAGTAATATTAATAACAATATCAATCCTAATTTACAAAACAATATTAACGATTTAAACAATACAAACAATATTAATAACATGAACAATATGAACAATACTACAAACGACTCTAACAATAATTCTGAAAATCCTTTTTTAGAATTAGAAGAAAAAATAAAACCTTCAATAGAAAAAGGATTAGAAAAAGAACATTTAAGTCCTAAAAATGATTCTTTTGGAAAAGAATTTGAAAAATCATTCTCACAATCATTTGAAGATAAAGAAAATTTTTTAAAACCAAAAGAACAAGTTCCACAACAAACAGTAGAACAACCAGAACAAACACAACAACCACAACAATCACAATCATTAGACATGCCTTTACAACCGCAACAATCACAACAACCTTTACAAGAAACAATTTCTAATCCTTTACAAGACACTACTACTATAAATGATTTATCATTAAATCAAAACAACATTAGTAATGTTAGTGATAATTTAACTGACAAGATAGATGAAATAGCAGAAGCAATAATAGATGAAAAATGGGAAGAAATGAAAAAATATTTAGAAAAAGTAATTGATTGGAAAGGAAAAGTAGAAAATAAAATTGTAAATTTAGAATCACAAATAGAAAATTTGAATAAACAAATAGCAGAATTGCAAAAAGCATTATTGGAAAAAGTAGAGAATTATGATAAACATATTTCTGATGTTGGTTCTGAATTGAAAGCTATGGAAAGAATATTTCAAAAAATAATACCTTCATTAACAGAAAATGTTAATGAACTTTCTAATGTTGTTGAAAAAATAAAAAAACATCAAGAAGAAAATTTATAAAAAAAATAAACAAAAATTTTAAACTTTTTTAAATTTTTTAACTTTTATTTTTAAATTCTATACTTCTGGCCGTTCTTCATAGATTCATCTATGATATAAAGATGTGTTACTTTTGCTTCTAAACTTTTTAACATTTCTTCTCTTTCTTTATCGTCTAAAACAAAAACAAATTTAGCTATGCGTTTAGGCAAACCATATTTTGAAGAAAAATAATCTGCAATTGCCTCTTTCTCTCCTCTTGGATCACTAAATATTTTTCTTCCTTCTTCTAATGTTAGAACTTTTTTATATTTTATTATATCTACTACAACTAATTCTCCATTTGGATTATATATTGGAATAGAATTTTTTTCTCCTAAACTTTCAAATGTATGATACATATAATCTAATTTTTTTTCTAAATCTCTTACTCCTTCAATAGGGCCTTTTGCTTCTTGTAATTTATTTAAAAGCATTTTGACTTCTTCTGGACTAGCCATACTCCCTAAATGAGAAACAAAATCCTTTGTACCAAAATAATAAGTTACAGTCCATTGATATAATTTATTTTGTTTTCCACTCATTTTATCAATCACCTCATTAATCCATACAATTTTAAAATTAAACTTTTATAATGTTCATTTAATTCTTCTCCTTCAACTGCTAAATTTGAAAGTATTAAAGTTTCTAATAATCCTTGTCTATAAGTAACTTCATCTCTAACAGAATTTATCCCTGACAATAACAAAAACGCTCCTGTCATTTCATAAAATGTTCTTCCACTAAGTTTTTGATTTACCATCCAAACATAACTTTTATCACCAAATTCATTTAATATTCCTGTAAAATTTTCAGAATAAATTTCTACTAAATCTTTTTCAACAACTCTATTTGAACCATAATTTTCTTTTTTAACTAAACCTTCTAATAACATTTTATATTTTGAATTTTGAGATAAAAATTGTTCTGCTTCTTCTCCTTCTAAAGGAACATAATTTCCTACAACACCCGAAACTAAACCTAAAATTCTATTAAAATTACCATAATCTAAAACTACAGGCATAACTCTTTCATCAAAAATGTAAAAATCCAATCTTTCTTTACCTTTCATTTTTGGAATTTCAACTTTTTTAACTTCACCAGTATAAAATTTTAATCCCATAAGAATAAGATTCTAAAATTTTAATTTAAACTTTTTTATATACATTATATACTTTTAAATAATATATTGCATAATATTTTTTTTGTTTTTAATGAAATTCTTTTACTGCTCTATTTTTAGGAATATAATTATGTAGTTTTCCTTCTTTTAAAAGTCCAACTCCAAAATAATCATATTTTTTACTTACATTATTAAAATGTCTTACAATATAAAAAGCTTTATTCATATTTTTAAATTCTTCTTTAACAATATCCATTTTCATAAGCCATTGTTTCCAACTACAATCATCTAAACTAATAACATTTTTAACATCACTTTCAAATTTTAAAAGTTGTGTTCCTTCAATGCTTAATCTTAAAAAATTATCATCATACAATTCTCCTATGTATAATCCTGAACTTACATCTTTTAAATCAAAATCTTCTAAAAGAATTATATCTTTACTTATCACATACAAATCTTTTTTTCTTAAAATAAAAAAATAATTGTCAATATCAAAAATAGCATTATAATATTCTTTTAATTTTTCATTAATTTTTTTAACTCTTTTTTTGTTTAAAAATTCTCCTTTCATTAAACTCCCCAAACAGGATTGTTTCTTCTCATAATCTCAGCAATTTCTTTCAAAACAATTTTTTCACTACTACTTAAAAGATCTTTATACTTTTTGTACATTCTAAACTCTTCTTCTGTAATATAACTATAAAGAACATCATCCTCTTCTATATTTCTTCCTACAACTGCATTTTCAATACTTACTGCAACTTTACTTCCTTCTTCTGCACTTGAAACATTTTCTTTTTCTTTCTGTATAGCTTTTATTCTTCCAACAATATTTCCTTCTTTCATTAATTGCGTTGTTGTGGTTAAAGTTCCTTTATCAACTAAAACTCCTACAATTGCAGGATTGCTCTGTCTAAAAATATATCCTGAAAGTATTTGTATTTTAACAACTTTAGTTAAATCTTTTAAAACTTCTTTTTCTTTCTCTTTTTTTGCTTCTTCAACATATTCTAAATAATCGTCTAAAATTTTATAGATAACATCATTAGTAATTATTTTTACTTTCTTATTCTTTGCTTCTAAAATAACATCTTCGTTGGCTTTTACATTAAAACCTAAAACAACTCCGTATTGTATATTGTTTTCTTTAATAGCATAAGCTTCAACAACATCTTTTTTAGTAATATTACCTATGCTTGCTCTTCTAACAGGAATATTATTTTCTTCTAAAATATATTTTAAAGCTTCTAAACTTCCAAGAGTGTCTGCTTTAATAATAACTCCTTCTATATCAGTTTCTATTAAAACTTCTTCAATTTCTTTTTGCAATTCTTCACTTATTTCTAAAATATTTTCTTGAGATTCATTATTAACAGTAATAATTGGCATTCCTGCAATAACCTCGTCAATATTAGGAGCTACAATTTTAACTCCTGTAGCAGCATAAACTCTATCAACTTGTAAAAATTCTGATTTTTTATCTCTCATCTCTGCTAAAGGTTTAGGTTGTAATAAAGCTTTAACTCTACTTTTTACAATACCATTAATTCCAGGAACTAAAAAAACATCATTCTTTTTAATACTTCCTTCATACAAAATAACATCCATAGTTTTTCCTAAACCTTTATCTTCTTTAACTTCTAAAACTACTCCTCTGCCATTCTCATTAATATCAATAAACAATTTGTCTTTCAAAAATCTTTGAGTTAAACCAATAAGCATCATTAACAATTCAGGAATACCAATATTTTTTTTAGCACTTACAGGAACAATAGTTAATTGTTTTGTAAAATCAGAAATTCTATCATACCTTTCAGCATCAAAAGATAATTCTTGAAGTTTTCCTATCAATTCGTACATTTTTATATCTAAATTGTTTTTGTAATTTTCACTTTGAGAATTTAAAAATTCTTGAAAAGAAACAAATTTTTTTTTAGGAACTTTACTTTCATCAAAACCTTGAACTAAATCAATTTTATTAGCAGCAACAATAAAAGGAGTTTTATATTGTTTTAAAATATCAATAGCTTCTAAAGTTTGAGGCATCAAACCTTCATTAACATCAACAACTAGAATAGCAATGTCAGCAAGATTACCTCCTCTTTTCCTCATATTTGTAAAAGCAGCATGTCCAGGAGTATCAATAAACAACAATCCAGGAATTTCAACATTAATTTTTAACTGTTCAAATAATTTTCCTGAAATTTTTTTAATAACATCTAAAGGAATAATACTAGCTCCAATAGCTTGAGTTATAGCTCCTGCTTCTTTATTAATAATAGCAGTACCTCTAATAGAATCTAAAATACTGCTTTTACCATGATCAATAT
>WIAN01000066.1 GCA_015519985.1 Candidatus Woesearchaeota archaeon
ATAATATACAATATAAAAGAAGAAATATTAAGAGAACTATTTTTTTTACCTTCAAAAAAAACAAAAGAAGAAAGTTTAGAAAAAATAACATTTTTATTAAAAAAATTTTTAAAAGAAATAAAAGATAAAGAAGGATTTTTAGAAATATACGATTATTTTGATTCTTATTTAATGCTTACAAAAGACATTTTAAGAGTAAAAACAAATTTTTTTGACGAAATATTCTTTTCAGATTATATTTTGTTATTCAACCTTTCATGGAGACTTTTCGCTCTAACATACTTTAAAGAAAACTTAAAAGAATATTATACTGAAAACATTCTAAATGAAAAATTCAATTTTGAAATAAAACAGCAAGAAGAAGAAATAAAAGAATTAGGAACAGAATTACAAAGCATAATCCCAGAAGACGAAACAGAAAAAAAATTAAGAGAAGCAATAAAAAAAATAAAATTAAAGTAAATCTTCAGGTCTAACAACTTTGATATTTTTACTTAAAACTTCAAAATCTTTAACATTCCTAGTAACAATAAAATCAACATTTTCCCTTTCAGCAATAACAACATGCAAAGCATCATTAAAATTATCCTTAGAAAGATCTAAAGCTTTACTAACATCAAAAGAATCATAATCCACTTCAAAAACTTTACTTTTTATCAATTCAAAAAAAACTTCAGTATTAGAAACATATTTATTCAACTCTTTTTTAGTCCAAGAAGAAACAACCAATTCAAACTTACAATTAATAGTTTCAAGAAAAAAATTAAAAGCAAAACTACCAATATTCCTATTATACTTATTAACCCTGTTTTCTAAAGAATCAATAAAAACATTAGTATCAACATAAACCCTCATAAAAAATAAAATGTTATAATAATTTAAAAAAATTAATAAAAAATTATAGGAAAACTTGCGGATTTATTATTTATTTTTTTTTGTTTTAATAATATGGTTTTAATCAATGTTTTTCAACGAATATTTTTCAAAGAGTTTATTGTAAAATGATAAGTTTTATAAACATTTATTGTTATTTAATATTTTAAAAGAGGCTTATTGTTTAATCATAATTTTTTTTAATTATTTTTTTGAGGCGAGATCTTTGGCTATAAAAAAAACACAACTCTATACACATTTATGGGAAGCTGCCAATACATTAAGAGGAGGCATGGATGCTAATAGTTACAAAGATTATGTTCTAACAATTTTGTTCGTCAAATATGTTACAGATAGATATAAAAATGATGATTTTGCTGATTTTATTATTCCTGATGGTGGAAGTTTTGATGATTTAGTAGAAGCTAAAGGAAAGTCAAATATTGGTGAAAGAATCAACATTGTTCTTAATAAATTAGCGGAAGAAAATGAACTGAAAGGAGTTATTGATAAAGTTGATTTTGATGATAGTTCTAAACTAGGAACTGGAAAAGAAAAAGTAGATCGTTTAACAAAATTAATCAGTATATTTGAAAATCCAGAATTAAATTTTTCTAGAAATAGAGCTGACGGAGATGATATTCTTGGAGACGTTTATGAATATTTCATGAAAAAATTTGCTACAGAAGCAGGAAAAAGCAAAGGACAATTCTATACTCCTGCTGAAGTTTCAAGAATTATGGCTAAAATAATAGGCGTGGAGAAAGTTAATTCTCCCGATCAAACTGTTTATGATCCTACTTGTGGCTCTGGTTCTCTTTTGTTAAAAGTTGCATCAGAAGCGCCTGTTGATATTTCTTTATATGGGCAAGAAATGGATATTGCTGTTGCAAACCTCGCAAGAATGAACATGATTATGCATGGTAAGCCAGATGCTGTAATTGAACAAGGTAATACTTTATCAAATCCCAAATTTAAAGAAAACGATGATTTAAAAACCTTTGATTTTGCAGTGGCTAATCCTCCTTTCTCTCAAAAAAATTGGATGAATGGCGTTAATGTTGAAAATGATCCTTATCATAGATTTGATGATGGAATTCCACCAACAAAAAATGGAGATTATGCTTTTCTCTTGCATTTTATCAAATCACTAAAGCCCGGAAAAGGAAAAGGCGCTATTATTTTACCTCACGGTGTTCTTTTCAGAGGAAATTCAGAGGCGCATATAAGAAGAAATCTTGTGAAAAAAGGGTATATTAAAGGAATTATCGGTTTACCCCCAAATCTTTTTTATGGTACTGGTATACCCGCGGTTATTCTTGTTATTGATAAAGAGAATGCTTCAGTGAGAAAAGGAATCTTTATAATAGATGCGTCAAGAGGTTTTAGAAAAGAAGGAGATAAAAACAGGTTAAGAGAAAGAGACATACACAAAATTGTCGATACTTTTGTTAATTTAAAAGAAATTCCAGGCTATTCAAGAATGATTAATTTGGAAGAAATAGAAAAAAACGATTACAACTTGAATATTCCAAGGTATATTGAAAGAATTGAAGAAGAAGATACTCAAAATATATATGCACATCTTAATGGAGGCATTCCAAAACAAGATATTGATAATATTAAAACATTAAAAGTTTTCAAAAAATTAAAACAAGATTTATTTGAAGAAAAAGAACAAGACTATTATAATCTAAAAATAAAAAAAGAAGAACTACAAGAAACTATTGAGGATGGTGATGAAGTAAAGGAATTTAAGAATAAAGCAATAGAAATTTTAAATAATTGGAAAGAAGAGAAAAGGCGCGTTTTAAAGAGCATCGATAATGAAACTCAAATTAAAGATTTGATAAAGAATATTTCTGAAAGTTTATTACAAAAATATAAAAGTCAAGAACTTATTGATGAATATGCAATTTACCAAGTCTTAATGGATTATTGGGATGAAGAAATGAAAGATGATATTTACCTTATTATTGAGAATGACTGGCTTGCAAAACCACGAAGAATAATTGAAAAAAATAAGAAAGGAAAAGAAGTAGATAAAGGATGGACTTGTGATATTTTGCCAAAAGAAATAGTCATTAATGAATTTTTTAAAGCAGAGAAAGAAGAAATTGAAGAATTAGAATCAAAAAAAGAGGAATTAGAAAAAGAACTTGAAGAATTAAAAGAAAAACACTCTGGAGAAGAAGGCATTTTAAAAGAAGTTACAAATGATAAAGGAAATATTACGAAAAAAGAATTGAAAAAAAAAATAAAAGAATTGGAATGGAATCCTGAAGAATATAAAGAAGAATTAGAAGTACTAAAAAAAGTCCTTGAATTAATTGATAAAATTTCAAAAATGAAAAAAATGAAAAAAGAAAAAGAGAAAGAACTTGATATAAAACTTCTCAAAAAATATCCTGAACTTTCAGAAGATGAAGTTAAAGAACTTGTTGTTGAAAAAAAATGGTTTGCTCGTTTAGAAGAAGGAATTAAAGATGAAATAGAGAATATTATTATAAATTTAAGCAGTAGAATAAAAGAATTAGTAGACAGATATGAAGAACCATTACCAAACATAGAGAAAGAAGTTGAAGAATTTGAAGAAAAAGTAAAAGAACATTTGAAAATTATGGGGTTTTGACATTATGAGGAATTAAAATGGAATTCACTAAAAACAATATTTCAAAGAAATATATAAAATCTCTATTTTTTGACACTGATGGGAAAGAGATGCTTAAAGTTTGCAGAGATTACTTTGAAAAATATAATTTTACTCTTAAAAACATACTATCGGAATTTGAGAATCTTGATAATGTTATGAATAAAGAATATTGGGAAAAAATAGTTAGCATTGTAAATGAGTGTTTTAATTCAAGTATATCAATAGACGTGTATAATCTTCACAAACAAGAGGATTTTGAAAAATTATTGAACGATATGTTACTTGCTAAATTCGATTTTGTTTTTGAACCATCAATTTCAAAGAAAATCAAGAATTCGGAAATGTTAAAAGAGTCTATAGATTCTTTTAAAAAAGAAAATCAAGAGATTATAGAGATTAAGTCTGATGAGGGTGTGAGAAGATTAATCATCCCTACAAAAAAGAAGTATTATGCTAATGCTTCACCTCATGAACCTAAATCTTTATTTCAATATCCAAATGTATTGGTTAAAATTAAGGGCAAGAAAATAAGCTTCAGTTCACACTCTAAAAAATCACTTTCTTCTGTAATTAATAAAGTTCAGCCTATTGAAACAGAGGAAGAAATTTTAACTGATTTTTATGATGAAAAAATAGATGAGCTTGAGATACATGTTAAAAACTTCTTTTCAGATCTTAAAGACAGGGGTTTTTTTATTAAGGAAATAAAATTTAACAGCCCTATTTTTTATTTTACTGCGGGTTCAAAGACAACAATATTAGATTTTGAAAAGCTTGTAGATGCAGATTTTTACTTAAATACTCCTTTAGATTTCATAAATATAAAACAAATAAAGATGGTCTATAATAAAAACATAGGCAACAAAAGTAAAGATTTTAAAGTCAATATTAAATTAAGTTTATATGAAGATAAGCTTAGATTTAGTGTATCAATTTCAAAGGATAAATTATTAGATGATGAAACAAAAAATGAAATCATAAATAAATTAAAAAATATTGGAATAAAGCAAGAAGTGTCCTATGAACTCCCATTGGAATATTACCTTAATAAATTTCTTTACAAAGATGGTTCTCTTAAAAAATTATATGGGAAAATTTCTGACATGGAAGGAGGCAAAGAGATCCTTAATGTATTATCTAAAGAAAAAATTCTTATTTTAGATGAGAACAGTGTTGAACTTAACGACAATAAACTTAAAGAATATTTCGTTAATCATTTAAAAAACTTAACAAAGGAGTCATATCTTGGTAAGGTAGAAATTTTTAGAATAATGAAAGTCGGACTCGATAATAAAAAAAGGATATATTTAGAAGTTAGATTTTCTCCATATAAAACAGGCTCAAAAAACGAGGATTACCAAGTTATAATCTACAATGATGTTAGAGGATATGACAAAATACTAAAAATTATACTATATAATTTTGATAGGGCGTTTATACTAGAAAATATCATTAAAAATCAGAGTACTAAAATATTAGGGTATGTATACAATCGAATAAGGAGTTACTTGCTTTATGAATATAATATTCAATTGGAAAAAGAAGTAAATTCTGCTCATAGATGGTTAAAAGAATATTCTGAAAAATTTGCTGAAATGGAGAAAAAAGAAGATCCTAAAAAATTGGGCGATATTGTTG
>WIAN01000067.1 GCA_015519985.1 Candidatus Woesearchaeota archaeon
GATTGTAATAAAACAATAATGCAGATCTTATTAAATTTAAACTTTTAGCACTTAAACCGTTAGAAATTAAATCAGCTAAATAAGCTTTAATAGTGTCTTCACTAACATCATAATTATTTTTTTTTAAATATTCTAAAAATTTTTTATTATATCTTAAATATGCTTCGATTGTATTTTTAGAAAAACCCCTTAATTTCAATTCAACTTCTAACTTTTTTAAATCCATAATAAAAAAATAATAGTTTTAATTAATAAATCTTTCGCATAACACAAAAAAATTTATAATGATAAAATTTAATAAAAAACTAAAAGTTTTAATAATTTAATTTTAATATAGAAAAAAAGTTTTTTTAAACAATTAAATTTATATTCTTTTAACATTTTCTTTTTTTTATGGTTTTAAATTCTACTAATGTGACTTTAATATTTATTATTGATAAAAAAAACAATAGAATTCTTTTGATACATAAAAAAAGAGGTTTTGGAGTAGGAAAGTATAATGGTATTGGTGGAAAAGTTGAAGAAAATGAAACTGTTAAAGAAGCTGCTTTAAGAGAATTAAAAGAGGAAGTTAATGTTGAAGTTAGTAGTATTGAAAAAAAGGCAGTTTTGTTTTTTAAAAATAAAAATAAAGATTTTTTTGAAAGTATGCTTTGTCATGTTTTTGTATCTTATGATAGTAATGTTGATCCTGTTGAGACTGAAGAAGCAAGGCCTGAATGGTTTTCTTTAGATGAGATTCCTTTTGATAAAATGTGGGAAGATGATATTTATTGGCTTCCTTATGTTTTAGATGATTTTTTTGTTTATGGAGAATTTTATTTTGAAAATTGGCTTTTGAAAAAGCATTTTGTTAAAAAAATAAAAGAAAAACAATAAAAAGTTCTCATAATGTATCTTATGCGAACAAATAAAACAGTACAAAAAACAACAACAATTTTCTTACAAAAATTAAAATAAACCATCCGGCTTTTTTGATTAAAATACAATAAAAAACGCAATTAAAAGTTATAGCAAAAGATAAAAAGTTTTAAGCAATTATTTTCTATAAGGAAATTAAATTCTTTCAATAGTTTTTCTTGCTTTAGAACACCAATTTTCTAACAAAAATAAAATTTGTTTTTTAAACTCATTTTTATCTTTTAAAGAATAACGATAAAAAAAACCTCCACGTTCATTATTAACTTGTCTTCTTATCAAAATTTTTTTATCAACCAAATGAACAATACTTTTTTGAACACCGCTCCTTTCCAATTTTAATTTATCAGACAATTCTTTAACAGTAAAATTACCATTAGTTTTCAAAAAATATTTTAAAATTTTCAAATCAGTTTTATTCAAATTAAAACTACAAACTAACAATTCTTCAACAGTAATAGTCCTACAAGCAAAATCTATTTTGATCATAACTCACCCCTGCTTTTCAAAGCATCTCTAATTCTTTTAATAGCCAAAACATAAGCAGCTTCTCTATGAGTAGAAACATTACTATTTTTATTTAATTCTAACTCTACATCTTTATAAGCATTAACCATAATATTCTTTAAAGTATCAAAAACTCTGCTTTCATCCCATAACAAACCATACAAACTTTGAACCCATTCAAAATAACTAACAGTAACACCACCAGCATTAGAAAGAATATCAGGCAAAACAATAACATTCTTTTCTTTCAAAATCTCATCAGCTTCAAAACTAGTAGGACCATTAGCCAATTCTAAAATAACTTTAGCTTTAACATCAGAAGCATTGTTTTTATTAATAACATCTTCCAAAGCAGCAGGAATCAAAATATCAACATTTAAAGTTATCAATTCATCATTAGTAATAGTTTTACAATTATTAAAACCAACAACAGATTTATTTTTTTTCTTATATTCCAAAACTTCAAAAGGATTTAAACCATCTTCACAATAAATACCTCCTTTAGAATCAGAAACAGCAACAATCTTAAAACCTTTCTCAAACAATAATTTAGCAGCATTAAAACCAGCATTACCAAAACCTTGAACAGCAACTTTATTTAAATTTAAATTGTTATATTTTAAAGCTTCTTCTAAAACATAAACTCCTCCAAGAGCAGTAGCAATATCTCTTCCTTTACTACCTCCTAAAGTTAAACTTTTACCAGTAATCATAGCTTTAGCATTTTTTCCAACAATCTTTTCATATTCATCTAACATTACATCCATAATTTTAGAATTAGTATTAACATCAGGAGCAGGAATATCTGTCTTTTCACCTAAAATTTTATGAAAAGCTCTAATATATGCTCTTGAAACTTTTTCAACATCTTCATCAGTATATTCTTTAGGATTAAAAATAATGCCTCCTTTAGCTCCGCCAAAAGGAATATTTACTAAAGCAGTTTTTAAAGACATCCAAATACTTAAAGCAATAACTTCATTTTCATTAACATTTTGATGAAATCTAATACCTCCTTTAGCAGGACCTCTAGCATGAGAATGTTGAGATCTATAAGCTGTGAAAACTTTTAAACCTTTAGAAGTATTAACTTTTAATCTTGAAGTATATAATTTTTCAGGCAACTTTAAGATTTCATACAATTCTTCCTCTAAATTTTCCTTCTCAATAATATTTTTAATTCTATTTTGAGTTTCTTCTAAAACATCCATGTAACCACCAGATGTGATTACACAACACACATATATAAATTTTATTAAAAACAAAAAGTTATAAAGAAAAACAATATAAAAACAAAAAAAAGAAACAAAAACATTATTTTTCCATATTATAAAAAAAAGTTAAAAATATTTAATCAAAAACAAAAAATAGTTAAAAACAAATAATTAAAATATTTAATAAAAGATAAAAACATATAATCGTAAAATAATTAAAACTTTTAGTTAAAAATAAAAAAATTTAAACACTAAAAAAGAAAAAAAATATAAAAAATTAACAAAAATAACAAAAAATAAAAGTATAAAATCAACAAAGGAGAATAAAAAAAAACAATAAAAATAATAGAAAAAAAGTTATAAAATTATTTTAAATACATTTCAATTTCTCTATCATTCATTCCTTGTAAAATCATTAAATCTTCTGTAGTTAATTTTTCTTTATTTTTAAGTTTTCTAGCAACTTCTCTTTTCATTTCCAAAAGTTCCTTATCTAATTCTTCTTTAAC
>WIAN01000068.1 GCA_015519985.1 Candidatus Woesearchaeota archaeon
CACAAAAACCTATAATATATATTATTTTTATAATTTATAAATTTTACTGATAAAATAAATATGATATTTATAAACATTTTTTTAACAATATATACAAATACATTTAACAACAATTAATATTATAAATACAAAAAACATTTTTTTTATATGCTTGTTGAATCTGAAGTAAGTCCATTTGAAAAATATAAATCTTTAGGAGGAATCTTAGATAAAGAAGAATATCAAAAAATAAGAAATTATGATGGAAAAATAAAAGAAATATATGAAGGTTTAGCAAGTATTGTTGTAGGAGTTTTTTCTTACAAAACAAAAGAAGTTTTAGAAATTGATAGAGAAGAATTGTATTCTTTAGAAGACTTATTAAAAAAATATTTTTCAGTAAAAAGAAAATTAAAAAGAAAAGAAGAAACAAAAACAACAAAAGAAGTAGGAAGAGAAATAGACGTTTTCTATTATATAAAAGAGGCATATGCTATTTTAGGAAATGAAGAAAAAATAAAAGAATTAAAAAAATTAAAACAAATTTTTTAATAATCATATAGTTAATTATACAGTTAATTTTATAAATACTTCTTTTTAACTTTAAATGATTGATGCCGGTGTAGCTCAGTCTGGTTAGAGCGCCACGCTCATAAGAATATGAGCTAAGAGTTTAACACTGTTAAACGATGACCTACAGACTGAGACACGTGGAGGTCCGGGGTTCAAATCCCTGCACCGGCATATTTTCTTTAAGCCGAGGTCGCATAACCTGGTATTGCGCAGGACTGGAAATCCTGTTCCCGAAAGGGAGTTGTGGGTTCGAATCCCACCCTCGGCGTGTTTAAAATCAATAAAAAAACAATTAAAAAAATCAAAATAAATCAAAATACAATAATAATACAAATAATAACAGAATAAATAAAATAGTAAATAATATAAATAAAACATAATTCTTATTTATTATGGTTAACGAACCGAAAGTAGAATATGATGATAAAGATTTATTCAAAAAAGCAGAAGAAATATTGAAAACTATTATTGACCCTGAATTGATGGTTGATATTTGGACTTTAGAATTGTTGAAAGAAATAAAAATAAAAAATAAAGAGATAAAAATAATAATGACTTTAACAACTCCTTTTTGTCCTTATGGGCCTAGTTTAATACAAGAAATAAAAGATAAACTTTTAGATATTTTCGAAAATGTTGATGTAGAATTAAATTTTGAAGAACCTTGGAAGCCAAGCGAAGATTTAAAAGCATATTTGGGATTGACGTTTTAACAAAATAAACAGAGGAGTTTTTTTTGGAAGGAAAAAAAATAAAAGATGAAAGTTTAAAAGACAAAATTGAAAAAGAAGCATTGTTAAATGCTTTAAAAAATGAAGGAAAAATAAATGAAAACACAATACTTGGAGTTTTATTAAAAGAAGATAAAAGTTTAAAAGAAAAAATACAAGAATTAAAAGAATTGATTAAAAAAGTAAAAGAAGAATATGAAAAAAAATCTTTTGAAGAAATAAAAAGAATAGCAGAAGAAAAAAACATTACTTTTGAAAAAAAGAAAAAAGAAAGAAAAGGATTGAAAGAATTAAAAGTTGATGATTCTTTTATAGTAAGAATTCCCCCTGCACCTAGTAAATATTTACATATTGGACACGCTTTAAGTTTTTTATTAAACTATTTGTATAAGTTAAAATATGAAAAATATAATTCTAAAATAATATTAAGATTTGAAGATACTAATCCTTTATTATCAAAACAAGAATATGTAGATGCTATAAAAGACGACATTTTAAATTATTTAGAAATAAAAGTTGATAGTGTTACTTTTGCATCAGATTATATGGAAAAATTTTACAACTATGCAGAAAAATTGATAGAAAAAGAAAAAGCATATGTGTGTTTTTGTGATAAAGATGAAATTTCAAAAAACAGATTAGAAGGAAAAGAATGCAATCATAGAAATCAAACTGTAGAAGAAAATAAAAATTATTGGAAAAAAATGTTGAATAATGAATATAAAAAAGGAGAAGCTATTTTAAGATTAAAAGGAGATATGGAAAGTAAAAATGCGGTTATGAGAGATCCTATATTGTTTAGAATTATAGAAGAAGAACATTATAGACAAAAAGATAAATATGTTGTTTGGCCTACTTACGATTTTGAAAATCCAATATTAGATTCTTTAGAAGGGATTACTCATATTTTAAGAAGTAATGAATTTGGAAATATGAGAGTAGAATTGCAAGATTATATAAAAGAACTTTTAGGTTTTAAAAAACCTTATGTATATCAATATGGAAGATTTGTAATAAAAGATGCAGAAACTAAAGGAAGAATAATAAAAGAAAAAATAGAAAAAGGAGAATATTTAGGTTGGGACGATCCAAGAGCAGCAACATTAAAAGCAATGAAAAGAAGAGGCATAGTTAAAGAAACTTTTTATGAAATAGCAAAAGAAGTAGGTTTAAGTCCTACACAAACAACTATAGATTGGAAAATGATAGCAAAATACAATAGAATTTTTGTAGATAAAAAAGCAAAAAGGTTTTCTTTTATTTATGATGAAAAAATTATAGAATTAGAAAATTTTTCTCCTGTATGTGTAAGATTAAAATATCATCCTGATGATGAAAAAGAAGAAAGAAAAATATTTGTAAATACAAATAAAATAATGATAAGAAAAGAAGATGAACAAGAATATTTTAGATTGATGGATTTAGCAAATGTAAAAAAAATAAAAGAAAATGATAAAGAAAAATACATTATAGAATCTACTTCTATTGAAGATTTTAGAAAAAAAAATAAAGAATATAATAATAAAGGAAGAATAATAAATTGGCTTCCATACGACTTTAAAGAAATAGTAAAAGCAGAAATAGTAATGCCTGGAGAAATAAAAAAAGGGTATATAGAAAAAAATATTTTAAATATGAAAGAGAATGACATTGTACAGTTAGAAAGATTTGGATTTTGCAGGATAGATAAAATAATAAAAAAAGAAAAAATCGAAGATAGCAAAATAATATTATGGTTTGCTCACAAATAAAAAAATAAAAAAGACAAAAATTAACTAAAAAGCTAAAAAAATGCTTTTAAAACTTTCCAAAAGTTTAAAAATAAAAAAAACTTTTTTAACACAAATTTAAAATCGAGGTGGTTAAAAAATGAGTTTAGTAGTAAAAGCAAAAGTAAAAGATTATATGGAACAAGCAGCAGGAGAAAAAATAAGTGTTGCTTCTGACTTTGTAGATGCTTTAGATGAAAAAGTACAAGCTTTAATAAAAGATGCTGTAAGAAGAGCAAAAGCAAATGGAAGAAAAACAGTAATGGCAAAAGACTTATAAAAATACAGAAAAGTATAGAAAGTAAAAATAAAAAACAACAAATAAAATAAAAATATAAAAATATTATAATTAAAAAATTTTTTTAAAACCTTTACAAAAACATTTATTTTTTACAATTTTTTTATAAAAAAATTTATATATTATTCTTATTCTCAAAATATTTATGGAAGAAAAAAATGATAAAAATAATATTGAAAATAATAATGACTATGAAAAATCTTTATGGTTTGTTAAAAAATTAAAAGAAGACTATGAAGAATTACAAAAAAAAGAAAATATAAAAATAACTTTTGAAGAATTAGATAAAAGATTTTCATTATCAACATATATACAACAACACAAAATAGTTTATAAAAATGAAATATTGACTTTTATATTGTATATTATTTCAGAAAGTTTTTATAAAACTTTAGAATTATACAATTATATTTTAACACCAAATCCTTCCAGTGTTTTAGCTATGAAAGAATCTTCTTTTTTTAATGAAGAAGAAAAAAAAGAAATAGAACAACATTTAGTAAAAACAATCTCCTTTACAAGAAAATTAGCTAAAATAAGAAGTAATTTGTATGATGTTAAAAATAAAGAAAAAATAAACTATGAAGAATTTTTTAAAGAAACAATAAAACTTTTTGATGAAAATATTGTTTTTAATAAAAAATTGTATGAAAAAATGTCTTCTTCATGGTTGAAAGAAAAAGAAGAAGAAAAAACAGATTATGCATTCTAAAATAACATAAAACAAAACATTTATAAATAGATTTTTTTCCCATTAATACACCTGTGATTGATGAGAGCTGTAAAGCTTGAATGAGGAGTGGTTTCTACTCCTAAATTTGAATAAAATAAAATTTTTAGTAAAAATTGTTGAAAAGTTTGAAAAATATTAGAATAAAAACAAAATTTTAAAACAAAGTTTTAAAAACATAATTTTTTAGGAGGAAATAAAAATGGTAAATGAAGAACAAATTTTAGAAGCTGTTGAATTAGCGAGAAAAACTGGAAAAATAAAAAAAGGAACAAATGAAGCTACAAAAGCATTAGAAAGAGGAAATGCAAAATTAGTTGTTTATGCAAAAGATGCAAATCCAAAAGAAATAGTAATGCACATTCCACTATTAGCAAAAGAAAAAAACATTCCTGTATTTGAAGTTTCACAAAAAGCTGAATTAGGAGCAGCAGCAGGATTAGAAGTTTCAACAGTAGCAGTAGCAATAATAGATGCTGGAGAAGCAAAAGACATAATATTAGAATTACAAGCAGAAAATAATAGTGAAGAAAAAGCAGAAAAAAAAGAAGAGAAAACAGAAAATAAAGAAACAGAAGAAAAAAGTAGTGAAGAAGACAAAACAGAAGAAAGTGAAGAAACAAAAGAATAAAAAAATAAACAATAAAAAAATAGTATTAACAAAATCAAATTAAAAAAACAAATCAGTTAAAAAAAATACAAACAAAATAATTATTGAGGTTAAAAAAATGGCTGCGCCATCAAAATCAAATACAAAAAAACAAGAAGAAAAATCAAATTTATTTTCTGAAGCAGTACCAGCAAGAGTAGAAGAAATAGTAGGAAGAACAGGAACAAGAGGAGAAGCAACACAAGTAAGATGTAAAGTATTAGCAGGAAGAGATCAAAACAAAATATTAAGAAGAAATGTAAAAGGACCAGTAAGAGTAGGAGACATATTAATGTTAAGAGAAACAGAAATAGAAGCAAGACCATTAAACACAGGAAGAAAATAAAAAAATAAAAAAATTTTAAAACAATTACTTTAATAACAATTTCAATGTTGTAATAATCATTTTTTCAATCATAACAAAATTAAAAAAATATTAAAGGTGTAAAAATATGAAATGCTCATTTTGTGGAAAAGAAATACCTAAAGGAACAGGAATAATGTATGTTCAAAAAACTGGAAAAATATTATATTTTTGCAGTAGAAAATGTGAAAAAAATATGATTGTTTTAAAAAGAAAACCAAGAACAACAAAATTCACAGAAGAATATCACGAGTTAAAAAGAAAAAGATTAGAAACAGAAGCTCATAAAACACAATAAACACAATAAGATACAATAAAAAAATAAAATAATTAAAAATCAAATAAATAAAAGAATAAAATCAAAACCAAGGGTGTTATAATGATAGAAAGAACATTTGTAATGTTAAAGCCAGATGCAGTGCAAAGACAATTAGTAGGAAGAATAATACAAAGATTTGAAGATGCAGGATTAAAAATAGTAGGAATGAAAATGCAATATATAGATGAAGAATTCTCAAAAAAACATTATAAAGATCATGTTGATAAACCTTTCTTTAAAGGTTTAGACGAATTTGTAAGAGAAGGACCTGTAATTGCAATTGTAATAGAAGGAATTAATGCTATAGAAAATGTAAGAAGAATAGTTGGAAGTACAGAACCAAAATCAGCAATGCCAGGAACAA
>WIAN01000069.1 GCA_015519985.1 Candidatus Woesearchaeota archaeon
AAAGAAAGAAAATGATATTCTTCAGATAAAAAAACAGTACCATCAACATCAAACAAAAAAGCATCAAAAACCATAAAAAAAACAGAAAAAAACAAAGTATATAAATTTGACTGAAAAAAAGTGTTTTAATAAATTATTCTTTACATTTTAAGGATTTTGTTAAATTGTATTGATTTCAATAAACTTAATATAAAAAAGAAACTGGTTTTGTTTTAATAGGTTCGAACTTCTATGTAAGGTATGTTTTTAAGATCATCGGGGTTGATTTGAGGGTCCTCTAAAGATTTTTTCTTAACCCAACCAGCAAGAGCTTTTTTTGGAAAATACAACCTTACTTTTCCTCGTTCGATAGAATCAAAAACTTTGCTAAATTTATCTGGGCTAGGTGCGTTTATAACTGCCATTATGCCCTGGTTTCCAAGTTCAAAAGCATAAAGTTCTAATAAATACCCCATCCAAGTTACTTGTACGGTTGATTCTTCATCTTCACCTAATTGTATGCTTCTTGGAGATTGTTGGTTTAGAAGCTTTTCAAGCTTGCTGATATTTTGAGGATTGACAGTAGTATCTTCAGCAATCTCAAGAATTTCATAAGAATGATCGCCGCCAATTTCCCCAAGGTACGATAGTGGAAATAAATCCATACTTAATTCATATAGTTCCTTTATGTGACCACATTCGTTTGGGTTGGCAGATTCTGTGATTTCTTTTAGTCTACTTACTTTTTCTTGAAATGTTTTGTAATACACCATTTTTTTTACCTTCTTAATATTCTGTTCGTATAGTAAAAGATACAGGTATTTAAATTTTTCTGTTTTTATTATTGTTTAGTAGGTACGTATTTTTGTGGTGTGCCAAATTCTTCTGTTTCCCTGTTTTATATGAATATTTTCTTATTTTAATTCTTTAATTAATTTGTCTATAAGCTCATAATTTGATTGATTCTTGTTTACTTGATCCCTATAAAAAAATGTTGTAGAAAAAGTTAAATATTTCGCTTATCATCTTGTTTAAGTAAGTTAATCGAAAATATTACAGGTAAGTGGTGTTGTACGAAATTCACTCCGCGGCGCTTTTTAGAAACAATTATAAATTGTAAAATTTTAAACTGATCTTATGAATAGACAAAAATTTGTAATCGAAGGAGAGAGAATCATATTGAGAAAGTTAAAACTTTCTGACGTTCAAGATATTTGCGAGAATCTACAGAATAAAGAGATGGTTAAATGGACTTTGAATATTCCTTGGCCTTACAAAAAACAAGATGCTATAAAATGGATTCGAAAATCTCAGTATCGGCTTAAGAATAAAGAAGAATATACTTTTGGCATTATTCTAAAAACCACAACTAAGCTTATTGGTTCTATAAGTTTAATGCATGTCGATTATAAAAACAAGAATGCAGAAATTGGGTATTGGCTCGGAAAGAAGTATTGGGGTCAAGGTTTTATGACAGAATCTGTTAAACTCATACTGAAATTTGCTTTTGGTAAATTAAAACTTCATAGAGTTTATGCCAATTTATTTGAAGAGAATATAGCATCAAAGAAAGTATTGAAGAAATGTGGTTTTAGATTAGAAGGAAGAATACGTGAATGTAGATTTAGATATGGTAAATGGCATAATGAATTAAAATACGGTATGTTAAGATCAGAATATGAGAAATTATATGAAAAACGCGCCACTCCGTGAACTCTTACTCGCTTCTCTCGTTCGGGTCTAACGACCTCGCACAACAGCGAGTAAGAGGGCTTTGTTGCCTTCGGTATCATTAAACTTACTTATTAAAAAGAGAACGATGTTAGTTAAAATATTATAGAACCTTTTTAGATTTTGCTCGATTCGTTTGCAGCAATTTTTTTAATATGTTGTTGAATATATTTTTATTTTTAACATTAATTTTATATATTGTTTTTAAATACTATTATAATATGAGAATTCAATTATCTGGATGTGTAATTATAAATGACAAAGAAGAACTTTTGCTTCTTTGGAAAAAGAAACATCAACATTATGAATTTCCTGGTGGAAAAGTTGAATCTGGTGAAACATTAAAACAAGCTGCAATTAGAGAATGTAAAGAAGAATTAGGTGTTGATGTAAAAATTATTAAATACATCGGATATGAAAATTTTGAAATTGATGGTAAATCTTTTCAAAGTTATAAATATTTAGGGGTTATTGAAAATAATCAAATTCCTAAAGTTAACGAACCTGATAAATTTGAAAAGTTATTTTGGCTTCCTATAAAAGAGTATCGAAATTATTCTTGCGCACCAAACGTTAAAAGTTTTTGTCAGAAATATATTGATGGAAAAATAGAATTGCCACATTTAAAATAAAACTTTATGATTTACATTGAAAAAAATCCTTATAGGTTTTTTTCACTTGATTTTTTATTTTTATAAAAACTTCTTTTTGCTATATGTGATGATCTTAACAAAAGTAATTATAAAATAAGCTAATAAATTTGTTGAATCTTTCCGTGTTTTCCAATAAAATCAATATTTTTTTGATACTTTAATCTCGTTCCTACTCCGGTGTAATGTTTTCCTGTAAGCAAATCGAGTATGATTGATTGAGGTAGTGGTTTACTTTGGGTTTGATTTGTTACGTTTTCAACTATTCGTGTATTGTATGTTTCTCTGAGTAGATCTATTGTTCTGGATACTAAACCCTTGCTTTCGGGAAGTGTATTTCCGCCGTAAAAACCAACGTATACTGCAGCAGATTGTGCGTAGTGAGATAAAAGTTCTTGAACGCTTGATTCAATATCAATATAGATGTCTAAATGTGCTACTAAACCCTTTTTTCTTTCTCGATCATACATAGTTACAATTAGACAAGAATTCGCACCGTATGAATCAATAAATCTTACAGGGGAACTATAAGAAAACGTTCTTACGCTGTATTGTCTTGGTCCAACTATTGTGGCGATATCTTTATCAAGAATCTCAATTAAAAGTTGATTTGGTGCTTGGTATGGTTTGATGTTTATCTTGTTTTCATATAGTAGTTGTTTTAAGGTTGGATCTGCTTCCAAAAATGTTTTTGCTGGCTGTTGTGGCGATTCTATTCTTGTAACGATATCTTTATCTGGGGTTTCGATTAAAAATTCGTCTAATATTTGGTACGGTTTAATCTCTGTTTTGCTTTTTCCCAATAGTTGTTTTAAGGTTTGATCTGCTTTCATAATTTTTTTTGTTTATAGAACTGCTATTTAAATCTTTCCATATTTTACTACTCTTTGATGGTATGAACGGGTTTTAACGAAATTTTCTTAATTCTTCTTTCTTTTATCATCATCTCTTAACATTCCTACAATATTCTCAAAACTTTTTTTCTGTAATTTTTTCTATTAAAATAGCATAAACCTTTTAAATGAAAAAAAGTGCCTTTAATTTTATGAAAGATAAAACTAAAGATAAAGATGATTTGTCTGATATTATGTATTCTTATGATTCTGACAATAAGATTTTAGAAGAAAATTTAGTTTTAAAACAAACTGTTAATCAGTTAATGGAAGAAATTAGAAGGTTTAAAACTTTACCTTTAA
>WIAN01000070.1 GCA_015519985.1 Candidatus Woesearchaeota archaeon
ATCAACAAGTTCTTTTAAAGTTGCTAAACTCCAAGTTTGAATCCAACAACCTTTAGATTCTAAAATTTCAGAACTGCTAATTTCTGAAGAATAACAGAAAGCTCCATAACAAAAAAAATCTCTTAAAGAAGAATTTAAAATTTGTAAAATAAAAAGTTTATACTTTTCAAAATTTAAATCTTTCAAAACTAAAGCCGCAATGTTATTTACAAAAAACCAAGAATCACCTCTATGATAACTTTTATTATTAATACCTGAATGAAATTTACAATACTCATTAGATTTATAACTTAAAGAAGAAATTAAACCATCATGAAATAATTCTTTCAAAGCATTATCAAAAACTAACTCCCATTCTTCATCAGATAAAAAATGTTTAAAATAATAATAAGCTAAAAAAACATTATTAGTAAAATAGTTACTTTTATAATTTTCAAAAGAAATATTATCATACAAAAAACCATCATTATAAAAATGTTCTTTAACTTTTTGTTTATGGAATTTTAAAATAATATAATAATCTTCTTTTTTAACATTATTTTCTTCTAAAATATAAATTAATTCTAAAAGAGATAAAAACAAAGCATTAATTTCAATGTTAAAACCCCTCCTCTCAATAGTATCCATCCAAGTTTCAAAAGAATTATTAAAAATTAAATGAAAATTTTTATCATAAAAATATTGTTTTAAATATTCATAATATTTTAAAGCTCTCTTTTGTATAATATTCTTCTCAACTTTAGAAAAAAGTTTATTATCAAAAGCACTATCAACAATCAAATCTTTTAATCTTTTAAAAACAATTAATAAACCATCAGCACTTCTCAAAGAAGACTCAAAGTTTGCTTTTTCATCAAAATTTTTTTTAAAAACATCTTCTAAAATGTTTAACAACAACTCTTTTCTTTCAAAACCATTTAAAGCTACACTACTAATAGAAGAATCTCTAATCCAATGTTGAAAAAACCAAGGCAAACCAGCAAAAAAATCTTTATTACCTTTACCTTCTAAAAAAAGTTTTTTAATATTAATATCAATTAAATTACTTGAAAATAAAAAAGCATTAAAAGTATTGTTTTTATTATTCTTATTTTTATCATTCTCATTGTTTTCATCAAAACTAAAAGTTTCAACAAAACTTTTTTCAAAATCAGAAAATAATTCTTCATTGTAATAATGAATTTTTTTCAAACCAAAAATAATTCTTTTAACATTCTTAAATTCAAAAGCTTTATAAGAATAAAACTCATAAGGATAATCATTCCTGCTTTGTTCAAAAGGATAAATTTTTCTAACCCACTCATTAGTTTTAACAACTTCCAAATTTGAAGATTGAAAAAGAATTTCAAAAGAAAAATCTAAATTGTAATGTTTATATTTTTCTTGATCATTAACTTTTTTAAAATTAATTTCAAAATATTCTTCACTAACATTTTTATCATCAAAAAATTTTTTATAAAGTTTTTTTAATTTATTATAGTTAGGAATATTTTTTTTCTTAATAGAATATTTTTTATGAAAAGGAACAGTATCATAAGCATACCTAACATCTAAAAGAATAGAACCATCAACATTTCTATTAGATTCAAAAACTAAAATTTTTTCATTAGTCTTTTTTAAAATTTTAATAGAATATTTAACAATCAAACCATCATCATAAATTAATTTAAAAGATTCATCATAAGGATTATAATAAACTTGTTCTAAAATTCTATTTCCTTCTAACTCTATAGAATCTAAAATTTTTATTGCTTTAACCAACTTTTTATGTTTTTTATAAAAAAACAAACCATCATATTTAGAATTATTTTTAAAAGGAAAAGAAAAAGAAAAATTATTTTTTAACAAAACAATCCTGTCAGAAAAAAATTTTTTGTATTCTTCAAGCCTTTTTTTAATAATATTCTCGTCAACAGAATAATTAAAAGAATCTAAAATAAGTTTAGGAGAATTATTTCTTATCATATCTAAAGAAACATAACCATATTTATTTTTTATAAAAAATTCGATAACATCTTTCATCTATACAAAAACACCCCTTAAAAAAAGTTTAAAAATATAAAAATAATAAAAAAGTTTAACTATTTTAACTATTTTAAAATTTTTCAAAATTTTCCAGTTCTATAAAATTTAGCTGCTGTTTCTGGAGATACTTCATTTACAATAATTCCTGAGCCAAGTTCAAAACCAGCCCAAACTTGTCTTCTTGGAAGTATTTCTATGTGAAAGTGCAAACCAGAATTTTTTTCTTTATAAGCTTTAAATTGAGGTTCATAATACAATACAATATTATAATCTAAATTTAACTTTTTTAATCTTTTCAAAACAAAAAGTAAAGCTTCTGATAAATCTTCATAATCTTTAGGTAAAAATTCTTTAAAACTAGTTTTATGCGCTTTAGGAAGAATAAGAGCTTCAAAATTAAATCTTGAAGCATAAGGAGCTAAAACTATAAAACTTTTATTTTCAAAAATAAACCTTTCAGTTTTTTTCTCTTCATTCATCAATTCACAATAAATACATTTCTTTCTAGTTCTAAAATATCTATTAGAAGAAGACATCTTTTCATCAGCTCTTGGAGGAATAAAAGGCAAAGCAACAATTTGAGTATGCTCATGATTTACAGAAGCTCCTGCATTAGGACCTTTATTTTTAAAAACTAAAACGTACTTTATTTTTTTATCAGAATGCAATCTTTCAATTTCAGAAGCATAAACCTTTAAAAGTTCTTCAACTTGTTTAGGAGTAAAATCTTCTAATTCTTTATTTTTATTAGGAGTACCTACAATAATTTCATGAAAACCTTTAGCAGGCATTGATTGATATAAAGGATTATATTTTTCTTTTTTTTCTTCAACATTAGGATTAAATAAAGGAAATTTATTTTCAAACCATCTTATAAGCCATTTTTTTTCAGTTCCTATTCTACCAATTTCTTTAGGCGTTTCACTTTCATTTCCTGGAGCAAAATAATCTTTTCCACTTTTAGAAACTTTTGTTTTTTTAAAACTTTCAGGTCTTAAATTTCTATTTTCTGCTATTAAAACTTTATATCCTAAAATATAATCTTCTCTTATCTCATTGTTAGAGTATATAGGCATACTTTCTTTAACTTTGCTTTTACTTTTTTTAGATTTTTCTTCTTTCATTTTCCTCACTGTCTTTTTGTTTTTAACATCTTTTTTAATATTTTTAACATTCTTTTTACTTTTAACAACATTAGTTTTAACTTTAGTATTTTTACTTTTAACAGATTTAGATTTTGAATTTTTTGATGTTTTAGATTTGATAGTTTTTTTTAATTGTTTTTTTGTAGATTTTTTTGATTTATTTTTTTTAACATTAGCCATAAAATACACCTTAAAATAAAATAATAAATAAAATAATGCTTTTTAAAATTTTTAAACACAAATAATATATAAATGTTTTTAAAAAATATATAAATAAACATCATGTAAAAATGTATAATAAAAGCAGACAACATAATAAACAAAAAAACAGCATTTATAAAAAAGTGAATTAATTTTAAAGTAACAAAAATTAAGATTTTATTTTTTTCAATTTTTTTTATTTTAGAACAATAAAAAGCATAAAAAGAACAACATAAAAAGTAAGCTTTAAAAACAGATTAAAAAAAATTACTAATAGATGGTTAAAGTATTAATGTTAGGATGGGAATTTCCACCTATAATGAGCGGAGGATTAGGAATTGTATGTAGAGATTTAACAAAATATTTAGTAAAAAATAATGTTGAAGTATTCTTTGTAATGCCTTATGTTCCTGAAGGATTTAAAACTCATGTAAAAATAATTTCTGCAAATAAAAAATTAAATGTTTCTTTAAAAGAATTAAAAGAACTAATTAAAAAAAATGCGCTTGTTAATGGTTATACATCTCCAGAAGAATTTGAAAAAAAAGTGTATATTATTGAAAATATAACTGAAAATTTTGACAAAAAAAATTTAAAAAAATTGTATGGAGAAAATTTATTTGAAGAAGTTGAAAAATACGCTTTAAGTATAGATAAAATTGTTAAAGATTATGATTTTGATATAATTCATGCTCACGATTGGATGACTTATAAAGCAGCAATAAGAGCAAAAGAATTAACAGGAAAAAAATTAATTGTTCATATACACGCTACAGAATTTGATAGAAGTGGAGGCAATAGTGTTAATAGTTACGTATATAATATAGAAAAAGAAGGGTTTGAAAAAGCTGACAAAATAATAGCAGTAAGCAATTATACAAAAAACATTTTAGTAGAAAAATACAATGTGAATCCTGATAAAATAGAAGTAGTGCATAATGGCATAGAAAGAGAAGAAGCAAAAATAACTTATGAAAATGAATATTTAAAAAATAAAGATTATCTTTTATTCTTTGGAAGAATAACATTACAAAAAGGACCTGAATATTTTGTTGAAGCAGCAAAAAAAGTATTAGAAGTAAAAAAAGATGCTTATTTTGTATTTGCAGGTACAGGAGATAAAGTAAATGAAATAATGAATAAAGTTTTAGAATATGGAATGCATAAAAACTTTTATTTTTACAACAAACATGTTAATAGAGAAGAAGTATATTATTTGTTTAAAAATGCAAGAGCTTATGTTTTAAGCAGTGTATCAGAACCTTTTGGAATAACCCCTTTAGAAGCTATAAATGTAAAAACTCCTGTAATAATTTCAAAACAAGCAGGTGTTAGTGAAGTTTTACAAAATGTTTTAAAAGTAGATTTTTGGGATATAAACAAAATGGCTAATTATATGGCAAACATTTTAAAACATGATCCTTTAAAAGAAACATTAGCAGAACATTCTTATAAAGAATTAGATAATGTTTCATGGGATAAAGCTGCTTTAAAAGTAAAAAAAATATATGAAGATTTGTTATAAAAAAATAAATAAAAAGTAAATAAAAAGGTGTTTTTTTGGTAAGTGTAATTTTTTATTTTCAAGTACATCAACCATACAGATTAAGAGAAGACTTTACAATTTTTGATATTGGTAAGAATGAAAAAAATTATTTTGATATAGGAAAGAATAAATTTATTTTAAAAAAAGTAGCTGAAAAAAGTTACATTCCTACAAATAAAACAATGTTAAAATTGTTAAAAAAACATGAAGATTTTAAAATATCGTATAGTATTACAGGAACAGTTTTAGAACAATTTGAAGAATATTATCCTGAAGTATTAACAACATTTCAAGAATTAAAAGATACAAAAAG
>WIAN01000071.1 GCA_015519985.1 Candidatus Woesearchaeota archaeon
GCAACAACAGCTGACATGCCAGCATTTTTAACACAAGCTACACCAGACAACTATACAAACACATACAATTTACAAGGAACATTTACAAGTGCAACATACAGTATAGCAAACACAAATTATGCAGCAACATACTCTAATGGAGTAGCAGGAAACTTAAATTCATACAGTTTAAAAGCAACAACAGAAAACGCATTAATATGGGCAGGAAAAGCATTAGATAATGAAGTAGCATTCAACGGAGGACAAGTAGACTATCAAATATTAGTACCAGTAGATGGAACAACACTAACAACATACAACTTTTACTTAGAGTTGCCATAAACGTAAAAACATATTAAAAAATTTTTAAAACAATTAAAAAAACAATTAAAAATCATTTTTTTACAAAAATATTTTTTACGACTTTTTTCTATTTCTTTTTTTTTCTCTTTTCTTTTTTTACTAACTTTACCATTCTTGTTTCTTCTTATCTTTTTTTTTCATTAATTTTTGTTATTATTTTTTTCTTGTCCTCTTTTTTATTTTATTTCTATTTTTTTATCTATTCATCTTATTTATTATATTACAGATAAGAAACTTAAAAATTTTCATTACTAAATTTAAGTAAAACAGTCATTTTGTTTTTTTTCAATTTTATACTATTTTTACTTTTACATAACAAAAAAAAACAAATTTTTATAGAAAACTTTTTATATAAGTAAAAATTTAACAAAAAAATATAACAAACTTTACAGTAACAAAGAGAAAGGAAAACTTTTTAAATAATAGTTGTTTAAAAGTATTTTGAAAAGAACTTTTAATTCAATACATCCACAGGGGGATTTAAGAAATGAAATTTAAAAAAAAGACTTACTTTATTTTCATGCTATTCTTATTTTTATTTTTATTATCATCATACACTAATGCTTTAGAAGTAAATATAGCAAATTCTAAAGATTGGAAAGACGTATATTCTGTATTATTATATTCGAAAGAACAAAATAAAAAAGGATTATTTGTAAATTCAGAATCAATAGTAGCATTGACAAAAATATTGCCAAAAACAGCAGAAATAACAATATACCAATCAAAAAAAAACCCGTACATTCCTAACTTAGAATCACAATTAAAGTCAGCTGGATATAATGTAAAAGAAGTAATAACTTCAAATGATTTTAATTATGATTTAAATAAAGATAAAAATAAATTTTTAATAATCTCAGAAGACAATTATAGATTATCAATAGCACTGCCACCATTAGCATTAAAAGGAAATTATGGAGTATTAATATTAAGTGATAAAAACATAGACAGAATAGTACCTTTATTAAAAAATTCAAAAGAAAACATAGCAATAGGAACATTCAGAAGAGATTACTATGAAAAAATAAAACCTTACATTACAGAAAGAATAAATGAAGACAATTTATATTTAGATAGCAAAGCAATAGTAGAAAAAATAGGAAAATACAACACAATAATATTAGCAGACGGAACAGCATTAGAATCAGAATTCTTTTACACAGGAAACCCTGTATTATTAGTAGGACATAATAAAGTAGATGAAAGAATATTTGATTTTTTAATAGAAAAAAATGTAAAAAGCGTAGTAATAGTAGGAAATAATTTAGCAGTAATAGGAGAAACAATAAGAGAAAAAAGTAATAAAAAAATATCTGTATTTATAAAATTCGGACAATCAGATGTAACAAACTCAGGAAAAATATATTCATTAACAATATTCCCTCTACCTGTTGAAAAACCAAAATTAAACGTAGAAAAAACTATTTACGATCCAGAAAAAAAAGAATTGTACGTTTATTTTGAAAACATAGGAACAACACCTTTATACGAATTATCCACAATAGTAATAAAAAATGGTAATGAAGAAATAGCAAGCATAGCAGACGAAAAACCAATATTTTTAGGAAAGGGAGAAAAATATGTGTCTATATACAAAATCAATCTTCCATTAGAAAAATTAAATGAAAATACAATAGCAGAATTCTATACTAGTTTTGGCGCAACACCATCAGAATTAGATAGTTTTTTAACAATGAAAAACAAATATGGCCCTCCATTTAGTTTGCCATTAAAAGTAGAAACAATAAATGAAGATCCTGCAAAATTAACATTTGTAGATGCAGCTTACTATCCATCATTAAAAAGAGTAGGAGTAACATTAAAAAATAATGGAACAACAAAAGTATACTATAAAATAAAAATAAAAAATTTAATAGTTAACGGATTAGAAAAAGACTTGTATAAAGAAGGAAAAATCAATCCTGGAGAAGAAAAAACAACATACTTACCAGTAGTATTAGACAAAGTAGATATAGAAGAAAATGAAATTTTTGACATAAACATATTATATGGAAGTAAAAAAGACTTAATGACTAAAAAATTAACTGTAAAACCAGACTTCAAAACAGAATCAACATCAATAGTAGGATTAGTAACCTCTACACCAGGAGGAGGTTTAATAGCATTAGCAATAATAGTATTAATAATAATGATAGCAGTAATATTAATAAGAGCAAAAAAATCAAAATAAAGCAGAACTAAAATAGAAATAAAACGATTTAAAAAATTTTTTTCTCTGTTTTTCCCTCTATTTTCTTGTATTTTATATTTAGCTATTAATTATTTTTTCCGTTTTTTCCTCTTTTTTATTATTTATTTTTTTTTCTTATGATACTTTTTTATCATTTTTTTATTCTTATCTTTTTATCTTATTTCTTATCTTATTTACCTATCTTTAGAGAATAACAAAAGTTTTATAAAATAAACAAGTTTAAAAAAAAATAAAGTTTAATAAAATTTTAAACATATCTGTCGGGGTTGCATATGAAAAAAAACAATAAAAGTAATTTTTTTAATATAACAAAAACAATAACGATATTATTCGTTTTATTATCAATAATTTCTTTAAATGCAAATGCAGATACAATAATATTAAATTCAAAAAATTGGCAAGACTTATATTTATCCTCAATATTAGCAGGAAAAACAAACAACAAATTTTTATACTTTCTAAATTTAGGAGATGCAGAAATAAAAACTCAAACATTAAAAAAAAATGAAACTATAATAATATTAGAATCAAAAAACCCAGTAGTAAAAAATTATAATAAAGTAATAGATGTTAATGGCTTTGAAAAAAAACCAGAAACAATATATTATGATGACTATAAAGAATTACAAAAAATAATCTTAGAGAATAATTTTAAAACTAAAAGTTTAAAAGAAAAATTAAATAATTTAAAAAACAATAAATACTTTATACTTTATGACAAATATTCTTTAGAAGCATTAAGTGCAGCTCCAATAATATTAAAGGAAAATTATAAAGTTTTATTCTTAAATGAAAAAACTAAAGATGATATAAAAAAAATATTAAAAAATTCAGACGAAATAATAATAGCAGGACACATTCCAATAAGACTATTAAGAGACATAAATTATAACAAGTTAAAAGAAGAAGGAAAAGTAAAAAAAGAATTTTTAAACTATCCTATAGATAATGCTTATAATATAACAACCTATTTTGTAAAAAAATATCCTTCAGAATGGGGAGTATTAATGACTCCTGAAAGGGTAGATTTGTATTCATTACAAGAAAAAATACCTGTATTTTTATACGTAGGCTATCTACAAGAATTATCAAAAATAATACAAGAATCAAAAGTAGAAAAATTTGAAGTTATAAGCGGAGCAATAGTAAATATAGCAAAAGAATTAGAAAAAAAATCAGGAAAAGATTTAAAATTAATAGTAAAATATGGAAGGACAATTACAAAAATAAAAGGTTTAGAAGGAGAACTATTAGAATTAGATACAATAAGAACCCCTTACCCTTATTCAGATTTAAAAATAGAAAAAGTAGAATATTACATTTTAAAAGAAAACAATACAGAAAAAAAATTAATTTTAATAACATTCAAAAACACAGGAAATGTAAATTCAAGATTTTATTCAAATGTGGAATACAAAGATAATTCTTTATCAGACAATTATACTCATACAATACTTACAGGAGAAACATTCTCAATTCCATATTATATTGAAGAAAAAGAAACACAGAACTTCTTAGACAATAAAAATAAGAATAGAAATGAAGTAGTAATAAACACAAAGTTTGACATGGCATTGCCTTTAAGAAAGAACATTCTTAACGAAGAAGAAGTACCTATAATAGTAAAAGAAATAACAGAAAAAAAAACAGTAGAAGACAATTCAAACATAATAATAAAAAAAGTAGAATTTAACGATCAAAGAGGAAAATTTATAGTAGAAATAAAAAATCCTTCAGAAAACAATGTAAAAATAAAAACAGAAATATATATAGACGAAAATAATGTTTTTACATCAAAAGAAGAAACATTAAAACCAAATGAAGAAAAAAATATTATATTAGAAACCCCTTACTTTGAAAAATCACAATTAAACTTTGATAAAAAATATTCTATAACAGTATATTATGGACTAAAAGACACTTATAAAATAAAAAATATTAATATGAAAATTTTAGAGGCAAAAAACATATTCAGTTTTGCAATATTAACACCAACAACTTATGCGATAACAGGAGTATTAATAATAGTAGTGTTATTAATAATATTACTCTTATTAAAAAAGAAGAAAAAATAAAAACAATAAAAAAACAGAAAGAAAAAAACAAAACAGAAGAAAAAACAAAAGAAGAAAAAGAAAAACAAAAAGAAACAAAAAAATTAAAAAAATCATAGAAACACAAATAAAACTATCAAACAAAAAGAATAAAAAGATTAAATTACAAAAAACAAAAACAAAATAATTACTATTATAAAGTTGCTATAAATTTTTAAATACTTTTCTCTGTTTTTTCTACAGTATATTTTGCTTTAAATTTCGACACAGAAACTTCAATTTTATAGAGGGGAAAATACTTTTGCATTAACTGTTTCAAATAATATTTAATTTAAACAATATTTAAATAACAAATTTATTATTAGCATTTTAACCGTTGGTCTTGGTGTTTGTTGTGAATAGAATGAAAAAAGTAGTTTTATCTACATTATTTTTAGTGTTAATAGTATCTTCAATGCTAATTTACTTCTCATATTATATATACGCAGAAAAAAACAATACTTCTGAAATAATAGAAAAACAAGACATAAACAAAGTCTACTATGCAAAAGTAGATTCTAAACAAGACTATTTCAAAAATTTAGAAGAAAAAGGAATAAAAATAGAATTGTCAAAAATAAATTATTCTAAAATAATACTAGGAAAAAACATAACTGCAGAACAAGAATTAACTTTAAATTTTAACAATTCAAAATATAAAAATAATACTTACAATAAACTTTTCTTAAAAATAGACTTGTATATGCATGTAAAAAAAGAATTATTAAAAAATTTAAAAGAAATAAAAATTTATGACGAAAAAAATAATTTAATATCAGAAACTCCATTTTTAATATTGAATGATAATAGTTTTAATAATAACAATATAAACAATACTAACAATACAAAAAATACAGAAGAAATTTTGAAATTCAAAATAAAATATGAAATAAAACCAATAGAAGAAAAAACTTTTTGTGAAAGAAAAACAATAAAAGACATAATACCAAAAGAAGCATACAATATCAATTCAAATTTAAACTTAAACGAAACAATAAAAGAAGAATGTAAAATAATATTAAAACACGATTTAATAAAAGAATTTTTAGAACAAAAAATATATTTTGATATTAACGAAAATAAAGAAATAGAAAAATTCTTAGAAAACAATCAAAAAAATGAACAAAACGAACAAAATAAAGAAAATAAAAAAAAACAAGAAGATAATAGAGAAATGAAAGAAAAAATATTAGCAAAATATCAAAATAAAACAATAAGTTTGACAATAAAAAAAGAAAATAACAATATTGTTATATCTCAATAAAAAAACATTTGACAATAAAAAATAAAAAAATTTTTAAATACATAATCAAAAAATTTTTTAGAGGGGGTAAAAACAATTTTAAGAGAAAAAAATACAAAAAGAAATTACAGAAGCAAAATGAATAACAAGTTTATTTTAGTATTTGTAAGTATGTTAATAGTTTTAACTTTATCTTTTTTAATGTCTAACAATGTTTTTTCAATAAATAATTCTTCAATAAATGATTCTTTAACAAACAATGATATAAATAACATATTAACAATAACATTAGAAAAAGAAAATTCTGTATTATTAAAAAGCATAACTTCAAACGAAATAATTCCAAATTTGCCAATAACATGGCTTTTAGAAATATACAAAAATAAAAAACCTTACTTTATAAGCTACAATACACCAAAAATAAACAAAGAAGAAGCTACAATAAACTATTTAGACAAGTGGAAAAAAATAATATTATTAAAAACAAATTACACAGAAGAATACAAAAATATATTATTAAAAGAAAATATACCTAGTGAAAATATAATCTTAATACAACCAAAAGAAAATATTGAGTATAATATTACAACTAAAAATAATGTTACAGAATTAAATGGAATAATAAAAAGTTTAAAACAAAAATTAAACATAACAATAAAAGGAAGTTACAACAATAAAAATTTATTAATAAACGAAAATAAAAAGTTGGAATTAAATTTGGAAGAAAAATCATATAATAATACGCCAGCAAAATTAAAAATAAAAAAGATAATAAAAATAACAAACACAGAAAAAAACAAAGAAAACAATACTGAAAATTTATCTTTTTTTGAAATAAAACTTCCGATAGAAAAAAATTCTAAGAATATAAAAATTATTTATGATGGAAAAACAACAAATAAAAAAAGTATAAAGATAAAAATAAAACCTCAAGAAACAAAAAAAATAATAGTAGAATATACTTTACCAATAAGAATAACAAAAGAAGAAGAAACATTATCATTAAAAGATTATATTAAAAAAACATTGCTTTTAGAAAAAAATATAGATGCAAAAATTTCAATAAATAACAACAATGTAGTACAAACATACTACATAAAAAATGAAAAAGACATTGATTCTTTGCCTGAAGAAAAAATAAAAGTAGACTTATTAACAATAAAACTTCCAGAAGAATTATATGAAGAATATAAAAATGAAAAAATAATCATAACAACAAAAGAAGAAAAAACAAATTCAAAAAAAGAGTTTTTTAACAAAAAAATAATATTATTAAAAAATTATGATAAAAAAACAAATATAAAACAAATAGAACAAACTACTTCTGAAAATGATGAAAATAAAATTTTGCTAAAAAAAGATATTACAATACACTTAGATCAACAAAACAATAATGAACAACTATTAGAAAATAAAAAACAATCAGAAAATTCAATTAAAGAAATAAAAATAGAAGAAGAAAAAAAATTGTTGTTAAAAAAAGATAGAAGACTAGCATATACAAAAGTAACACTAAAGAATCCTTATGAAGAGAATTATTATAATATAACAATAAAAATAAATTATACAGAAAATAAAGAAGATTACATTCCAAAAATAATTTTAGAAGAGCACAATAAAAAAATAATAATAAACAACAAAAATGAATATGCAATAAAAATAAACACAATAAAAGACAAAAATAACAACACAATAAAAACAATAACATTAACAATTCCAAAAATAGAAAAAAATTCAGAAATAAAAATTTATTTACAAAAAGACAATAAAAAAACAAATATAAAAGAAAAAACAATAACAACAGAAGAAGGAAACTACAAAATAGAAAGTGAAAAAGGAAATTTAGAAGAAGTAAAATTACAAAAAGACAAATTATATTTCAAAATAACCAATTTAGAAAAAGGAGAAAAAACAAAAGTAAAAATAACATTACCATATACAATACCAAAAGACGTAACATTCTACTTTGAAAAAAATATAAATGAAAAACGAATAAAAATACCATACAATTTAAATTCTGAAAGAAATGAAATAACAATAACATTACAAGATGGAAAAACAGATGAAGACGGAATAGAAAACGGAATAATAGTAGATCCATTATTATTAAAAAAACCAAACTTCAATGTAACAATACAAACAAAAAAAGTATTGGGAAAAACAAAAAAGGCAACATTAACAATAGAAGATCAAATAGAAAACTCTTTATCACAAATTCAACCAACAAAAATACAAAAAATAAATCAAAATAACATTAATACAAATAATCTAAACCAAACACTACCTTTATTCTTACAAAATAAAAAAACAAAAAAAATAGATTTAGAAATAAAAAAAGGAAATTTAGAAAACATAACAATAGTAGATCCAACAACAATAAGTAATACACCAATAAAACCAGAAAGGTTCGACTATAAATTGTTAAAATTCAGAATAACAAACGTAACAAATTCAGAAGACATATTTATAACAGTAGATAAAGGAACAAACTACATAGACTTATGGAAATACAATCCAAACCAAGATTATTGGTATAAATATCCATTTGAAATAGTAAATGAAACAACAATAAAAATAACATTGTATGACGGAGGATTAGGAGATGACGATGGAATAAAAAACAACATAATAGAAGATGATTTAGGAATAACATACAACTGGTGGAATTTTTCATTCCCATGGAGAACAGCATTCAATGTAACAAATTCAAAAACAACAACATTAATAAATTATACATTACAAATAGAATTAAACTCAACAAACTTTAATTTTACAAAAGCAGATGTAAACGGTTCAGATTTAAGAATAACATATTACAATACAACAACAGATTCAGAAACATTACTGCCTTTATACATAGAATATTAC
>WIAN01000072.1 GCA_015519985.1 Candidatus Woesearchaeota archaeon
AAACACAAAATCAAAAAAGCATGAAAGCAAAAGTAGAAAGTATAAAAATAAGATTAAAAGAAGAAGAATTAAAATTAATAGAAGAAAAAAAAGAAGAATTCGAATTAGAATTAAAAAACATAATGAACATACAACACATAGAATATACAATAGAAGAAGGAGAAAGAATAAAAGAAATAAAGATTGAATAAAAATTTGTAAAGAATTAAAAAGTTAATAAAATAAAAAAAGTTTTTTTAATTTATAATTTTTAAACTACCAACCTGCATAGAGCATAGCATTTATTCTTTTACTTTTATCTTCTTTTACAATATCATATCCTTTTAAAGAACTTCCTATTATAGAAGAAAATTCTCTTAAATGATTAACAGTAGTTTCTAAATTATTAGTTTTTCTAAAAGAATATTTTAAATCGGTTATTTCTTCTAAACTTAAATCTTTAGGAAGAACTAATTTAGGATAAAAAGAAGGTTTATTTTGTAATTGTTTATAAAATGCTTCTAAATGTCCAACATCTAAACTGTTTTGTTTTAAATAATCAACCATTCCTTCTAAAAATTTTGAAGCAACATACTGATAATCCCCATTGTTAAATTCAACAGCATATTTTTCTAAAACTTTTTCTCTTAAACTTTCAAAATAATCATAAACTTCATCATCCCAACCTAAACCAAAATATACATGAGAGTCATTTAAATGGTGAACAAACTTTCTTGGTTTTAAACCGAAAGTATTAGCTACTAAATATAAAAGTAAAGTTGAAGAAGCAATATTAAAAGGAACTCCTAAAAACATATCTGCACTTCTTTGAGTCATAGCTAAATCAATGTAATCACCAACAATATTAAACTGATAATGCAAATGACAAGGAGGCAATATTGCTTTATCAACATTTTCAGGATTTAAATAAATAAATTGTATTCTTCTACTAGAAGGAGAATTTTTTATTAGATTAAAAACTTCTTTTAATTGATCTTTATAGTTTCCAAAAGGCATTTCTAAAGAAGAAACATAGTCCCCTCCAAAAAATCTTAAATTAAAACCATAAACAGGACCTAAATCAGCGTATTTTTCATCAATTTCCCCTTTTAAAATTTTTTTCCCAAATTCTCTTAAATCTTTTCTTGTAGGGGATTTTTCGAGAATAATGTTGTTTTCTTTAACATACCTTCTAAAAGCATCACCATTCCAAATAGTATTATTTAAAGAAACTAAAGGTCTTAAATCACTGTCTCCTAACAAAAACCACAATAATTCAGAATTAATACCATTAGTATAAACATATTTAGTTGTTAATAAAGGAAAATATTCAGAAACATCATAAACTAAAGTTCCTCCAAAATGAGAAACTGTGCCCGGAAATTTTTGATCTTTTCTTGCAGCAGGTTTAATATCTCCTTCTAACAATATTTTACTTACATAATCTAAATATGTTTTATCAAAATTATAATTATTTTTCATTCAAAACCACCTTTTTAGAAAAATAAGTTTCATAAGAGTAAGTTAAACCTTCAGGCTTACTATTTTGAGACATATAAACTTTGTTTAAACCAGGTCTTACTATAGGCAGACCATAATGTTCTCTAAAATTAGGAAAATAAACGAATTCTTCTCCTCTTTTTAATTCTGGTTTATATCTTACTCTTGTGATTAATAATTCGTCAGCAAAAAAAGCAAAATCATCACTATCAGGATTTAAAAACATATTATAAACTTTTGAACCTCCAACAACATAAACATTTTTAAAATTTAATTTAAAATCTATTCCTCTTTTTCTTAAATCTTCTTCATTTAACTTTTTATATCCCCTTAAAAGTTTTAAAGCTTCTTCTACTGAAGGAACATAAATGTGATTTCCATAAAAGTTTCTTTCTTCACTTCTTGACAAAACCAAATTTAATCTTTCAGGCAAAGGTTTATTTTTTTCAGGTAAAGAATCATAAGTAGTTCTACCCATCAAAACAATACTATTAAGAGTTGCTTCTTTAAAATGTTTTAAATCTTCAGGCAAATACCAAGGCAATCTATAACCTTTTTCACTTTTTATACCAATAACATTGTCGTCTCCAACAGCAGCAACAATCACAAATCTAGAACCTATTTCTTCTTTTAAAGATAATAATTCATCTAAAGACATTTTAATCAACAAAAGGTAAACTTTAAAGTTTTTAAAATAGTAATATATAAAAAATATACATAAAAAAATTA
>WIAN01000073.1 GCA_015519985.1 Candidatus Woesearchaeota archaeon
AGTAATGAATATGCAAATCTTATAGGAGGAAAATATTTTGAACCTAAAGAAGACAATCCTATGATTGGTTGGAGAGGAGCTTCAAGATATTATTCTGAAAAATATAAAGATGCTTTTGCTTTAGAATGTAAAGCTTTATTGAAAGTAAGGAATGAGTTTGGTTTGAAAAATGTTCATGTTATGATTCCTTTCTGTAGGACTGTTGAGGAAGGAAGAAGAGTTATTGCTGAAATGGAAAAAAACGGTTTAAGACAACATGAAGATGGTTTAAAAGTTTATGTTATGGCAGAAATACCAAGTAATGTTGTTTTAGCAGAACAATTCTCTGAAGTTTTTGACGGTTTTAGTATTGGAAGTAATGATTTAACACAATTAACTTTAGGTTTGGACAGAGATTCTGAATTGGTAAGTCATTTGTATGATGAAAGAAATGAAGCTGTTAAAAGAATGGTTAGAGAAGTTATTAGAAAAGCAAAAGAAAATAATAGAGAAATAGGTATTTGTGGTCAAGCACCTTCTGATTTCCCTGACTTTGCAGAATTTTTAGTAGAACAAGAAATTGACAGTATTAGTTTAAATCCTGATACTGTTGTAAAGACAACTTTAAAAATTTATGAGAAAGAAAAAAGTTTAGGTTGGCATAACTAAAAAATTTTTTTAAAATTGTTTTTTTCACTTTTATTATTTTATTTCTTTTTCTTCTTGTTTTGTTTCTTCATTTTTTTCTGTTTTTTTTCTGTTTTTTTTGTTGTTAAATTTTCTTTTTTTATTGTTTATTTTTTTATTATTTTTTATTTTTATTCTTGACTTAGTAAAGAACCATATTCTGCTACTTTTAAAGCATATCCTTCTGCTATTCTTTCTAATGTTTCTCTAATATAATTAAGTACTTCAGGAGTTAAGAATGGTTGTAGAGTAAAATATGCTTCTTTTGTATTAGGAAAATAATTTGAAATTACTCCTACTGTTATTCCTCCTATAAGTGCTAATATTGTTTCTTTTGGTTTTTTTTCTAAAAGATCTTCTAGTGTTGCAGTTATTTTATATCCTAAAGGTTCTTTTCCAGAAGGGCCCATTACCATAAAAAAGTAGTACTATAATTTTATATTTAAATTTTACCTTTGTTTTTTTATGGATTCGAATAAAGATTATTTTTTAAAAAATGTTAAAGGAAAAGAAAAAGCTTTATTTTTAGCTTACGATCAAGGTTTTGAACACGGCCCTAAAGATTTCAACCTTAACAATGTAGATCCTAAAAGCATAATTGATATTGCTGAAAAAAGTAAAAGTTATACAGGTTTAATTTTATTACCTGGTACTGCAGAAAAATATTATGATGTTAAAAAAAATAATGTTCCTTTAATTGTAAAGTTGAATTCTAAAACAAGATTTCATAGTGAAAATTTAAGTTTGCAAAATTGCAGTGTTAAAAGAGCAAAAAAAGCAGGTGCTAAAGCAGTAGGATACACTATTTATCCTGGAAGTAAGTATGAACAACAAATGTATGTTGAATTAGGAAGAATTATTGAAGAAGCTCATAAAGAAAATTTGAAAGTTGTAGTTTGGGCTTATCCTAGAGGAGATAATGTTGATGAAATGAATACTGATGTTATTGCTTATGCTGCAAGAATTGCTTCAGAATTAGGAGCTGATTATATAAAGTTAAAATACAACGGAGATAAACCTGGTTTTGAATGGATTTTAAAAAATTCTGGAAGAGCAAAAGTTTTAGTTTCTGGAGGAGAAAAAAAAGATATTAGAAAAGAATTTGAAGATATTAAAGATGTAATTTCTTTAGGAGCTAATGGTATTGCTATTGGTAGAAATGTTTGGCAAGATGAAAAACCTATTAGTTATAGTAAAGCTATTGAAAGTTTAATTTTTAAAAATTATTCTGTTGATAAAGCTTTAGAAATTTATAATAAAGGAAAAAAGTAATTTTTAGAAAAAATTTTTTTAATTTTTTTTAACTATGTTTAATAACACTATTTTAAACCAATAATAGCCTGATATTAATATTATTGGGAATGTTAATATTTGTTCTAAATCAAAAATGTAAAATATTAAAGGTTCTTGTCTAAAAAATTCTACTATAAACCTTAATAGAGAATATAAAAATAAAAATGTTAATGCAGTGCTTCCTTCTTTTAATTTTTTATTAAAATAAATTTTGTATGAAGCATAAAAGACAATTAAATTTTTTATTATTGCATATAATTGTACTGGATGTCTTGGTATATTATCACTAAAAGTAAAGTTAAAAAAACAATTGCATTTTCTTCCTAAAATTTCAGAATTCATAATATTACCGATTCTTCCTAATGCTAAAATTATTGGTAGTGTTATTGAAAATAAGTCTAATATTCTTAAATAATTTATTTTCACAATTTTACTATAATAATACAAACTTATTAATCCTAATATCAGTCCTCCATGAAATGCTAAGCCGCCGTTCCAAACATAAAATACTTCTATAAAATTGTTTTTGTAATAACTCCATTTTAATATTACATGTAAAATTCTTGCTCCTATTATTCCAAATATTGCTGCTATAAATATTGCATTTTGATATAATTCTTCTTTTCCATCAGAATACTTTTTTTTATACAAGTAAGGAATTAAATAATATGCTATTAATAATCCTAAAGCTGCTAAAAAACCATACCATCTTACTTCTATACTTCCAAAAGAAAACATTATTGGATTTGGATTTAAATACATAAAATCACATATTTTTTGTTTTTATTTTTTTATGTTGTACTTTCAAAGTTTAACTTACAACCTGTCCATTCAGAAAGTTCTTTTAAACTTAATTCTCCTGCTTTTTTCTCATTATTATAAATCCAAGTTGGATATCCTTCTATTCCTGCTTTTATACATTCAGGATTTTGTTTTCCTCCTAAATCACATTCCACATATTGTATGTATTTAAAAGAAGTTCCGAATAATTCTTTTTGATTTTTACAATGAGGACACCAATATGCTCCATACATTTTTACATTTTTTTGACTTAAACATTTAGCAAAATTATCCAATATTGGATCTGAAACTGTCTTGTTAGAGTTGAATGTTAAAAATAAAATAACTCCAATAATTAAAAATATTAATATTAAAAACCATGGTTGAGTATAAATTTTGTTTTTATTATTTTTCACCATAATAATCATCTAATAACAATATATGTTTATCTATTTTATAACTTTTATAACATTTACTTTTGTTCTTTTGTTTTTAATACTTTGCATTTTTTTCATTTTCTTTTTTTAAATTTTGTGAAAAAAGACTTTTTTTTAATGTTTTTCTATTTTATAATTTTAAAAACATTTATAAATCCTTTTTGTTTTATTTTTTAATGATTTTTATGGTGTCAGTTGATTATAAACAAGATTTAAGAAGAGCTGGAATTTCAGGTATTGCATTTTTTATAGTAAGTTTTTTTTCATCAATCTTTTTTTCTTTATTTTTTAGATTTTTACCTATTTTAAAAATAGATTTTAGTATTTTTTCAAAATACTATTATTTTTTTGGAGGATTGATTCTTTTATTACAACTCTTTTTAATATAT
>WIAN01000074.1 GCA_015519985.1 Candidatus Woesearchaeota archaeon
ATTAATAAAATTGTGAATGTTGAAATTAAAAGGTTTAAAGATCAAAGAAGTAGAAGTTTTAAAATTATTAAAAAAGAGTTAGAAAAAAATCCTAATGTTGATTTTGAAAGGTTAAAATTTTTGTATGAAAGTTATGGTATTACTCCTGAACTTTTTGAAAGTCAAGCTAAACTTTTAGGTTATAATGTTAAAGTTGATGCTGATTTTTATTCTAAGTTGAGTGATGTTAAAGTTGAAAAGAAAGTTAAACAAAAGTTTTTCATTGAAGAATTTGAAGGTTTAGAAACTAAAGCATTGTATTTTGATGATTGGAAGAAAACAGAGTTTAAAGCAAAAGTTATTGCTGTTAAAGATAATTATGTTGTTTTGGATGAAACTTATTTTTATCCTACAAGCGGAGGACAATTGCATGATTTAGGAACTATTAATGGTTATAAAGTTGTTAATATTTTCAAACAGGGAAATGCTATTGTTCATGAATTAGAAAAAAATAATGAAGTTAATATAAAAGAAGGTTCTATTGTTGAATGTAAAATTGATTGGGATAGAAGATTGCAATTAGCACAACATCATACTGCTACTCATATTTTAAATTATGCTTCTAAAAAAATTTTAGGAAGACATGTTTGGCAGGCTGGTGCTGAAAAAAGAATTGATAAAGCAAGATTAGATATTACTCATTATCAAAGTTTAACAAGAGAAGAAGAAAAAAAGATAGAAGAATTAGCTAACAATATTGTTAAAAAAAATTATAGAGTTATAAAAACTTTTATACCTAGAGATGAAGCAGAAAAAGAGTTCGGTTTTGTAATTTATCAAGGAGGGGCTGTTCCTGGAGATGTTTTAAGAATTGTTAAGATTGTTGATGAAAATAACAATATTTTAGATGTTGAAGCTTGTGGAGGAACTCATTTAGATTTTACAGGAGAAGTTGAAGCTATTAAAATTTTAAAAACTTCAAGAATAAGTGATGGTGTTGTTAGAATAGAATTTGTAGCTGGAAGTGCTGCTAAAAAAATGTTTTTAGAAGAAGAAAAAATTGTTAATGAATTGTTAAAAATATTTAATATAGAAGATAAAAGTTTATTGTATTGTAATGTTGAAAATTTATTTAACAAATGGAAGAAAGTTAAAAAGTTAAAGAAAAAAAATAAAATTGAAGAGATTAAAAAAACATTAGAAGATAATAGTTTTTTAGAAGAATGTTATAAAAAACAAAAAGCAAAAACAGAAGAAGTGAATGAAGAACAAAAAGTAGGAGAAGAAAATAAAGAAACAGAGAAGACAGAAGAACAAAAAGAAAAAGATGTTAATAATTCTGAAGTTTTAGAAGAAGTAAGTTCTTTCTTAAAAACTCAAAAAGAAAATGTTGTTAAAACAGTATTGAGGTTTAAAAAAGAATTAGATGAAATTGTTAAAAATATATAAAAACTTAGAATAATATTTAATAAAATAATATTTAATAATATTTACAACGTACTTTTTCTTTTTTTAATTTAATAGAAAGTTTTTTAAACTATTTTCACTAAAACTTTTTTTATGCCTAAAGATACTGGTAAGAATTTTGAGAATATTGTTAAAGAATTTTATCCTGATCTTTCTTTAAAAGAAGTTGAAGATAAATTATATTTTATTTTTTCTAGAAGGAGTTGTAGAAAGTTTAATCCTGACATTGTTGTTCCTGATAACATTTTAAGTATGATAGTTCATGCAGGAATGTTCGCTCCTAATTCTGGAAATATTCAAAATTGGGAGTTTTTAGTTTTAAAACAAAAAGATGAAAAAGAAAAAGTAGCTTCTTTTTGTTATAATCAAAGATTTTTAGTTGATGCTTCTGCATTAATAATCGTACTTGCAGATTTAAAGGAAGGAAAAAATTTTTTCAGAGATAAAGGAGAATTATTCTCTATAATTAATGGTGCTATGGCTTCAGAAAATATGTTGTTAACTGCTAATATTTTAAATGTTGGAAGTGTTTTTAGTGCTGTTAGTGACGAAGAAGGTTTAAAAGATTCTTTTAACATTCCTAATCATGTAAAAGTTTTAGGTGTTGTTGCTTTAGGTTATTGTGCTGAAACTCCTAGTTTTAATGATAGAAAAAAAGCTATAGAAATTGTTTATTTACACAAATACGGTTTAAGATTTGAAGATATAGATTTAGTATTATACAATCCTAGAATTTTTGAAAGGTTAAAAAAATATTCTTCAACAACAATTCCTGCTTTGAAAGAAGAAATTTTAGAAAAAGCAAATAAATATAAATTTGAATTATTACATAAAGAGTTATTGTTAAAAAATAGACAAATAAAAAGTTTAAAAGAAGAATTAGAAAGAATGCATAAAAGTTTAATTTTAAAAACAAAAAAAGAAGGTCCTTGGAGTTATTATATTTTGAAAAAAGTGAAAGGTTTAGAATATCCTATAAAAGAAAAAGATAAAAGTTTATTGTATGAAAAGTTAAAAGATGTAAATGTTAAAAGCATTCCTTTTAAAATAATTTTTGAAAATTTAGAATTTCCAATAAACAATCATAAAGAATTGTTAAAAAAAATAAGAAGAGTTTTAGAAAAATTAAAAGTTGTTGAGGAAAAAAAGAAAAAAGAAAATAAAGAAAGGATTAATGAGTTTAATGAAAATGATTCTTTTATTTTTGTAGATAATCTTGAAGATGCTTATAAAAAATTGTTATATTATTCTAAAAAGAATGATAGTAATATACTTTTATATTTTAATACTAAAAAAGATTTTTTGAAATATAAAAATAAAATAATGAAAAGTTTTAATTTTGATAAAAAAGATTTTGAAGAACTTTATGAAAAAGGAACAATAGAGAAAAAAGTTAATAATAAAAAAGTAAAGTTTTATTTTAAAACTGTAAGAAA